>DASUGE010000412.1:0-6213 GCA_036274215.1 Polyangiaceae bacterium
TTCCGCCGCGTTCATGCGGCGGCCCCGTTGAAGCACGACCATCCGACCGATGCACGTATGCGGTTCTACCTTTCCGCGCGTTGATGCGGCGGCCTGTCGAAGAGCTCGAGGGTCATGCCCTGATCGAGGCCGGCTTCGTTGGCGCGGTTCGGTGCAACGGTGGCGTTGCGGCGGTTGATTTCGTCGGTGATGATCAAGAGCAGCAAGTCATCGAACGACATGCTCTGCTCGTTGTCGGCGAGGACGAGGCGGTCGGGACGTGATGAGCTACGGAAACCCCGCGACCTTGCCCGTGAGGGCCCGATCCCAGCTCGGCGGGTCCTGGAACTTCTCGATCAGGAAGTCGACGACCGCCCGCACCTTGGTCGAGAGCTGCCGCGCCGACGGATAGACGGCGAAGATGGCGCTCGGCTCGAAGGCGTAGGTCGGGAGGATGCGCACGAGCTCTCCGGACATCAGCGCCTGGTACGCGGACATCGTCGGTCCCACGGAGATGCCGAGCCCCTTCTTCGACGTGTTGTCGACCACTTCCATGTTGTTCGTCGCGAGGCGACCGGCGACGCTCACGGCGACGGGACCGTCGGGGCCGAGCAGCTTCCACTCGCGTGGCTTCGCGAAGCCCGTGTAGAGGATACACTCGTGCTGGCTGAGCTCCTCCGGGTGCTCGGGCGCGCCGTGGCGTGCGATGTAACTCGGCGCCGCGACGAGCACGCGATGATTCGTGCACAAGCGCCGCGCGATCAGCCGCGAGTCGCTGAGTGCCCCGATGCGGATCGCGAGGTCGATGCCCTCGTCGATGATGTCGACGAAGCGGTTGGTGAGCGACAGGTCGATCGAGATCTCCGGGAAGCGTTCCAAGATCTCGGAGAGGATCGGGATGACGTAGCGCTGGCCGAACATGAGCGAGGCCGTCACGCGCAGGTTGCCGCGCGGATGAGCCGTCGCCTTCTGCACCTCGGCCTCGGCTTCTGCCAGATCATCGAGGATTTGCTTGGCGCGGCCGTGAAACGCCGTGCCCGCCTCGGTCAAGGACAAGCTGCGCGTCGTGCGCTGCACGAGGCGGACGCCGAGGCGCTCTTCGAGGCGCGTCACGATGCGGCTCACGCCCGAGGGGCTCAGCGAAAGCTCCTCCGCCGCCTTGGCGAAGCTCGAATGCTTCACCACCGAGTGGAAGACGATAAGCTCGTTGGTTTCGGTCACCATGCTCGCCTCGTTCCCACTTGCTTCGCCGTGTTCCCTCGCTCGGCCGCGTTTCGGTCAGCGTTTCCCGAGGTCGAGCGCGACGCGAGACTGGATCTGGATCACGCCGCGCTGTTGGCCCGGCATCGCGAGCTGAGCGGTAAGCCCGGAATCGAGATCGGCGCTCGACGGCAGCGGCGCGCCCGCTTTCAGCACGAGCTTGCCGTCCGCCTTGCTCTCGAACTCGGCGAGCTGGTGCGGCGCTTCGGGCGGAAGGCCCTCGAAATCGAAGCGATTCGAGGTGGCGTAGCGCTTGGTCGCGACGGAGAGCGTCGCGGCGTCGCCGCTCACGGCTTCGACCTTCACGAGCCGATACGTCACGAGATCGAGACCGAAAACGCCTTCGCGGCTCGCGACCATCCACATGGCTCCCACTCCGACGGGCTCCGGCGGCACCGGCAGCGTGACGAGCGCGAGCGTGTCCGACAGCACCTTCACGTGATCACGGAGATCCTCCGAGCCGGCCGGCAGCGCGTAGCGCCGAGGCGACGCCGCGCCGTTCGCAGCTACCTCGTACTCGAGCTTCAACCCTTTGAGCTTGGCGACACGTGACTCGAGCTCGACCGGCGCGCCGCTGATGCCGAGCTTGGCGCCCGTGACCTTGACGCTGATCGTCACCGGCTCCGGCGCGGCACCGGCTGCGGCCTCCGTTTTCGGCTTCGACGCCTCGAGCGTCGTCGCGAAGGTGATCGGCAACGCGCCCTGACGCGCATCGGCCTGCACGGCGACATCGAAATTGGCGGTCGTCTTGAAGCCGGGCTTCGGTTGCACGGGACCGAGCTGAACCTTGGGCGTGCCACCCGTGCTGCCGACCGTCAGCTTCGGCGGTGAACCCGCCGGCAGCTCGCGATCCGCGCCACCAGGCGGAAAGATGCCGCCCGGAGGAGGCTGCCCGGAGCCCGCGGGTGCCGCACCGGCGCCCACGCCCGCGGACGCTGCTGCCACGGCTTTCGCGAGGGCCGGGTCGATCGCCGCCGCCTTGTCCACGCTCGCGGCGGGAGCCGCGGGCTTTTCGTGTTGCTCCTTCTCACAGCCGGCCACGGCGACGAGCGCGCCGAGCGGCAGCCAGAACGGTGTCCTGAAACGCATCGCCCGGCCGATCTACCATATCCGAATGCAGAGCCATTCCTCCCGGCTTCGCGCCCGCCGAATGCAGTATCCGGCCTATTGCGGGACGCAGAGCCAAGGTGATTCGGGAGAATCGGCGATCACAGGAGGGAACTTCCGAAGCTCTGACAATTGTTCAGAATTTTCGGGAGATCCGGCGAGATTTCCCTCGCCCCCCCGAGGCCCTTGAGAAGTCGTACCTTAGGAAGGTTCCTCTCCGGCGCTCGATGCGTCACGCTTCTCTGATCGGCTTTCCGTGAATGCTCAAGTTCTGATCGACGCGATCGTCCGCCAGACGATGGTGCTGATAGCGCAGCTGTCGACCGCCGACGGCGTGCGCTCTCCGCTCTCGCACGTCGCCGACGAGGTATTCGTGGGTCTCGTGCGCGAGCTCGAACGACAGAAGCTCGGCAAGAAGGTGATCGCCGACATGTTCGGCCTCGCCCTCCGCTCCTATCAGCAGAAGGTCCAACGCCTCAGCGAGTCGGTGACGGCACGCGGCGTGACGCTGTGGGGGGCCCTGCACGCCTTCCTCGTCGAGCGCGAGTCGGCGAGCCGCGACGAGGTGCTCGTCCACTTCAAGCAGGACGAAGAGGGCAAGGTCCGTAGCATCCTCAACGACCTCGTCGAGAGCGGCCTCGTGCGCCGCAGCGGCCGCGGCAAGGAGACGCGCTACCGCGCGGCGACGGCGGAGGAGCTCGAGGAGCTCGGCGCGAGCGAGGTCGGCGACCTCGAGGAGACGAACGCGGCGCTCGTGTGGGTTCACATCTACCCCTCGACGCCCATTCGCAAGGATCGGCTGGCCGCGCTCGTCCCGCTGAGCGAGGAGGCGCTCGATGCGTCGCTCACGCGGCTCGTGGCCGACGAGCGCATTCGGCTCGAGACGCGCCACGACGGCATTTACTGCGTGACCGATCGCTGCTTGATCCCCGTCGGGCAGGCCGCCGGCTGGGAAGCGGCCATCGTCGATCACCATCGCGCCGTCTTGAACGCGCTCGCGGCCAAGGTCGTGAGCGGCAAGCACGTGTCGGCAGCGGCCGACGAGGTGGGCGGAACGACGCTGAGCTTCGATCTCTGGCCCGGGCACCCGCGCGAGCAGGAGGTCCGGAAGCTCCTGGCCACGGTGCGCAAGCAGGTGGTGGGCCTGTGGGAAGACGTTGCGGCGTACAACAAGGAGCATCGGCCGAGCTCCACGTACTCGGTGAGCTTTTACTGCGGGCAGAACCTGACGGAAGAGGACGGCGAGTGAGCGAGCTAATGAGATCACGGTGGGGTCGACTGTCCGCGCTCTTCGCGCTCGGCTGTGCCCTCGGGTGCGAACCGCGAGCCAACCCGCAAACCATCGACAGCCAGACCAACTGGCTGCGCTCGTGCAATGCCGATTCGCAGTGCGGCGACTCGAAGTGCCTGTGCGGCGTGTGCACGTCGCCCTGTATGGATGACTCGGCGTGCTCCGACCGTGGGGGCGCGGAGTGCGTGGCCGCCAAGGAAGACGGCGCGATCGCCCAGTGCCGCGGCGCGCGTCCGCCGGCTGCAGGTCTCTGCATGCCGCGCTGCGACGACACCACGCCCTGCGCCGCGAAGCAGATGTGTGTCGCGGGCGTCTGTACCCCGACGCCGGCGCCGACGGCGAGCGTGACGGTCGACACCCTCTCGATGCACCAAATGCTCGTGGGCTTCGGCGCCACCGTCGCCTACGGCGAGGACGAGATCACGAACCACCCGCAGAAAGACGCGCTCGCCGACGCGCTGTTCGCCGAGGTCGGGCTCGACATCCTGCGCCTGCGCGACAAATTCGAGCACACGGGCGACGACAATCTCATGCTCTCCAAGCGTCTGCTCGACGCCGCGACGACGAGCCTCGGCCACAAGCCGACGTTGTTCATGACCTCGTGGAGCCCGCCCCCTGCGCTGAAGGCGAACAAGGACGTGCAGTGCAGCGGCAACCCCGACACCTGCACGCTCTCACGCAACGCGTCGAACGAGTTCGACTACGCGGGCTTCGCGTCCTTCATCCGGCGCTCGCTCGACGCGTACGCGGCTGTGGACATCGTGCCCGACTACTTCGGCATCCAGAACAACCCGAACTGGCTTCCGACCGCGGCCGAGCTCGGGGAGGCGTGCCGCTTCCTGCCCGCGGAAGGCTCGGTCACCGTCCCCGTGAAGGGCGTGAGCACGACCATCCAGTATCCGGGGTACGACAAGGCGCAGGCAGCGACCGTCCAGGCGCTCGAAGGCCTCGACGCCATCCCGCGCATCCTCGCCCCCGAGACGAGCGACTTCGCGAGCGTCGCGGATTACGTCCCGAACCTCGACTTCACGGAGGTCGAGGCGCTCTCCCACCACCTCTACGGCGTGGATCCCGAGAACGTCGATACGGCGGCGCTCGCGGCGCTCGGCGCGCTCGCCGCCGACAACTCTCGGCCCATCTTCCAGACGGAGATGCAATCGGACGGCTTCGGCACGACGCTGTTCCTGTATTACACGACCGTGGTCGAAGGAGCCTCCGCCTACATCCAGCAGACCCTGACGGGCTCGGCGACCGGCCCGAACGCGAATCCACAGGCACTCGTCGGTCTCGGCACCAACAACTTCACGCGCCAGGATCCGTACTACGCGTACCAGCACTACGCGCTCCACACCGATCCGGGTTGGATGCGCGTCGACGCCAAGTCCGACAACGACGCGCTGCTCGCATCCGCCTGGCTTTCGCCGAGCGGCTACGAGCTCACCGTCGTGCTCGTGAACGCGGGGACCACGGACATCGACATGAAGCTCTCCCTCGCCAACGGCGGGTTCACGTCGTCGGTGGTCACGCGCACCGTCTTCAACGCCGCCGAGCGCGGCGCCCAGCTCGGCCACCTCTCGAAGGAAGGCATCCTGACGCTCCCGCCCCAAGCGGTCGTCACCGTCTGGTTCCGACCGTAGCAGTCGGTCCGACACAGGGACGGCCGCGCCCACGCCCGCGCCCGCGCCCGCGACTCGCCCGCGCCCGCCGGGATCTAACCAAGACGCTGAGTTGATGCCCCCGCGTGGGGCGGCGAAGTACGGCCCGTGTGCTCGGCCATCGGCCTGTGCGCACGGGTGCCCGCCAAGCGCGGGCGTTGCCCGCGCGGGGGCACGACGGCATTGGCCCGTGACGTGCGTCTGCCAAAAAGGTGATGCGTTGTACCGTTGCGCCGCTATGTGCCGTCACTGTCGAACGGCATAGGCGAGGTCGTGGTGAGCCACGCCGCGAGAACGCCGTGACGGCTGTTGAGCTATTCGGGCGGCGGGGTGCTCGACATCCGGGCTACGTGCTGGTGGGAGACGACAGCGGTGCCCGTTGTTAACAACCGCCCGAATGTCCGAGCGGGGGGGGTTTGGCGCTACTGAGGAGCGAGCTCGCGAAGCGCTTGCCGGATGACCGGCTCGAGGGAAGAGACGGAATGTGAAATGCGTGCGAGAGCGCGCTTGGCTTCACTTTCGCGGAAGCCCATCCCGACGAGGGCTTGAAACGCTTTCGTTCGCACGTCGGCGACGACCGGAGCGACGGCGGTGCCGTACGGAGTGCCGTCGGCGTGACTGAAGGAGAGCCCGGAAGAAGGCGTACCGGAGATGACGAGCGAGCCGCTGTGGGCGGCGCGGTGATGGGCCCCACAAAGCGTGACGAGATTGTCGACGAGGTGTTTCCCGCCGTCGCACCGGCGCTCGAGGTGGTGCGGCTCCGTAAAGACCGCGTGCCGACAACCAGGAACGCGACATTTCCCGCCGTCTCGGCGAAGGACCGTGCGGCGTGTTGCCGGCGCGATGGTCTGCGTCGCGCGGCTCGAACGCGCGTCCACGTGGGCGCGACCGCCGGCGTGGTCGTCGACGTGCACGTGGGCG
>DASUGE010000413.1:0-19125 GCA_036274215.1 Polyangiaceae bacterium
GCGCCCCGTCGTCGTGCTCGGCAAGTACCGGGGCGCGCCGCGCGGGACGATCACGCTGACGGGCGTGGGGGGGAAGGCGCCGTACACGCAGCGCTTCGACGTCGCTCAATCGAAGCCGCGCGCCGAGCACCGTGCGCTCGAGTACCTGTGGGCCAGGACGCGCATCGCGAGCGTCTCCGATTTCGGCTTCGGCGAGCTCAGCCCGGCCGCGAAGGCCGAGGTCTTGTCGCTCGGCCTGCGCTACAGCCTGCTCACGCAGCTCACCTCGTTCGTCGCGGTGTCGCACACCGTGCGCAACACGACCGGTGCCGCGAAAGACGTGAATCAGCCGCTGCCGCTGCCGCAGGGCGTGTCGAACAGCGCCGTCGGCGAGCCGGTGCAATCCGCGGACGAGCCGGAGCTCGTGCTGCTCGGCGCGCTCGGCCTGGTCCTCGCGCTGTTCGCCGCGCGCTCGCGAAGGCGCGCGCTGGAGGCGGCGTGAGCGCGCTGCGGAGCGAAGGCGAGCCACGTGGAGGGGCGTGGCTCGCACCATGGTCGCTCGCGCTCGCGGCGGTCGTGCTCTCGTTCGACTACGCGTTCAAGCGCTTCTGCTCGCAAGCGAGCGCGACCGAGCTCGACTTCTTGCTCGGTCCGACGACCGCGCTCGTTCGCCTCGTCACGGGCTACGCCTTCGTCGCCGAGAGCGGCGCCGGCTACGTGTCGCGCGACGCCCACGTCATCATCGCGCCCGCGTGCTCGGGCGCGAACTTCGCGATCGTGGCCTTCACGTCGCTCGCGCTCGGCTTCGGCTACCGCTTTGCGAGCCGCCTGACCTCGCTCGCGTGGCTCGTCGTCGCGGGGACGACGGCCTACGCGTTGACGCTCGTCACCAACGCCGCTCGCATTTCGCTCGGGCTCGCCTTCGAGCGGAGTCACGCTCTCAGCGCATGGTTCTCGGCGGGGGCCGTGCACCGCGGCGTCGGCGTGGCGATGTACCTCGGAGCGCTCGTGGCGATCTACCTCACGGCAGAGCGCGTGCTCGGCCGGCGCGCGGTCAACGTTCGGTTTCCGCTTGCCTGTTACGTCGCGGTAACGCTCGCGACGCCGCTGCTCGGCGGCGCCTACCATTGCCCGGAGTTCATTTCTCACGCCATGGTCGTCCTCGGGGCTACGACCCTCGCGGGGGTAGTGCTATGGGGCCTCCATCGGGCCGATGACAAGGCAGTCACGCGCACGCTCGCAGGGGATGATCGCGACGCTCACGTTCCTGGGCGCGTGGATGCTCTTGAACGCGGTCGCGAACGTTCGCTACCCGGGCAAGGAGACGCGGCTCTGGTACCTCGTCCCCTCGCTTGACATCGTCGTCCTGCTCGGAGTGTTCGCGGCGCTCGGCGCGCTGCGGCGGCGCGTGCCGCTCTGGGTTCACGGTGCGCTGACCCTCGCGCTGTTCCTCGTGCGGCTCCTGCGCATCGGCGACGGCGTCTCGACGCGCTTCATGCACCGTCCGTTCAGCCTGTACGTGAACCTCTCGCTCCTGCCGGAGGTGCCGAGGCTCCTGTGGGACACCGTGCCGCTCGGCACGCTCGTCCTCGGCACCGTCGGGGTGGTCGTCGGCGTCGTGCTCGTGCTGGGGCTTTCGTTCTTGGCTCTGCAGACGCTCGAGAAGGCGCTCACCGAGCGCACCAACGTCGGCATTCTCGCGGGCGTCACCCTCGTGTTGCTCGCCGCGTCGTTCGTGCCGCGAGCGCGCGCCGACGAGCGTTACACGGGTGCCTTCGCGTCGAGCGGCGTCGCACGCATGGTCAACGAAGGCACGGCCCTGTGGCAGGCGCGAGGCTACCGCGAGCGGATCGAGCACACGGTCGCCGACGTGCGCGCACGCCTCGCGCACCAGCCGACGAATCTCGCGCGGCTCCGCGGCGCGGACGTTCTGCTCTTCATCGTCGAATCGTACGGAGAGGGCGCGCTCGCCGATCCAGCCCTCGCGCGCAGGGTTCGCCCCGAGCTCGAAGCCATGGCGAGCGAGCTCACGGGCGCCGGCTACACGGCGGCGTCGAGCGTCCTCGATTCGCCCACCTTCGGTGGCGGCTCCTGGCTCGCGCACGCCGCGTTGAACACCGGCGTTCGCACCGAGAACCAGCTCGAGTACGAGCTCGTGGCGGTTCATCACCCGATCACGCTCGGCGACTTCTTTCGCGACGCCGGCTACCGCACCGTGCTGGTCCAGCCGGCAAATGTGCGCGGCCCCGACAAGCGGCAGTACCTGACGTTCGACGCGAGCTACTTCGGGGCCGCGTTCGATTACCGCGGCCCGTCGTTCGGCTGGGGCACGATGCCCGACCAATACGTGATCGACTTCGTCGATCGCCGAGAGCTCTCGCAGCGCGCTCCCGCGGGGCCACGGTTCGTCGAGTACGCGCTGATCACGAGCCACGCGCCCTGGACGCGGCAAGCGAGCGTCGTCCGCGACTGGTCCGCGGTCGGAGACGGCAGCATCTTCGCAGGCTTGCCGATCAAGGAGCACGACACGTCGTGGTCCCATCTGGAGGGGGCCTCGGGCGCCTACGCGGACGCGCTCGTCTACGACCTCGAGGTGCTCCGCCGCTACCTCGCCGACCGCGTGAAAGATGACACTCTGGTCATCATTCTCGGCGACCATCAGCCGCCGGGCGGCGTGACGGGCGAAAGCAGCGGCCACGGCGTGCTCGTCCACGTTCTCAGCCGAAAGCGCGCGATGGTGGAACCCTTCGTGGCGCGCGGGTACACCTCGGGCATGGTTCCGGCTACTTCCGGGGCCCGCCGGGGCCTGGAGACGTTCTTGTTTTCGTTCCTGCGCGATTTCTCGGAGGATTTGCGACAGACTAGCGCGGTGGGAGGGCCGACGCCGTGACCACCCGATCCACTTCTTCCTTCAAAGAGCAGCCGCTCGGAGAACGCGTGTTCGACGAAGAAACGGCGTGGGCTCTCTTGCGTGCGCTGTCGCGCCGCGCGGCAGAGGGTCGGCCGCTCCTGCGTCCGGCGGGCCTCGCGCTCGACGCCGGCGGCGCCCTCGACGAGCTACCCGTCGGCCGCGGCATCGTGAGCGTGTCGCCGGGCGCGGCACCCTGCTTCGAGCTCGGCGCCGAGGCCGACCGTGCCGCGGCGGAGCTGTTCGAGCTGTTCCTTCCGCTGTGTGTCGGAGCGGCGAGCGAGAGCCTCGTCGTCGGTCATCTCGGTCAGAGCCTCGACGGGCAGATCGCGACCGCGAGCGGCGCCTCGCAGTACGTGACGGGACCGGAGAACATCCGCCACATGCACCGCCTGCGTGCGCTCTTCGACGCGGTGATCGTCGGCGCCAAGACCGTCGAGTGCGACAATCCTCAGCTCACGACGCGGCTCGTGCCCGGACCGAACCCGACGCGCGTCGTCCTCGACCCCCGCCGCCGGCTGCACGGCGAGCGGGTGCTCTTCCGTGACGGCGCGGCGACCACCGTGCTCGTCTGCTCGCGCGGCCTCGAGCAGCACAACGGGCTCGGTCAGGCGGAGGTGCTCGGCATCGACGCCGAGGGTGAGCTCCTGCCCGTCACGAGCGTGATCACGGCGTTGCGCGCCCGCGGCCTCAAACGCCTGTTCGTCGAGGGCGGCGGCGTGACCGTCTCGCGCTTCCTCGAAGCACACGCGCTCGACCGGCTGCACCTCACCGTCAGCAACGTGTTCCTCGGCACCGGGCGTCCCGGCATTGCCCTTCCGGGGATCGACAGTCTCGACAGAGCGCTCAGGCCGCGCGTGCGGCGCTTCACGCTGGGTGAGGACGTGCTGTTCGACTGCGATTTCGCCTGACGAAGCCCGTCTCGGCACCCGAAGACCCGCTTGCGCTACTTTCTCGCGTTCTCGTACAACGTGCACGACTCCTCGGTGAGCATCGCCGACGAAGAGCGCGTGCTCGCCGTGCTCGAGGCCGAGCGCTACTTCGGCGAGAAAAAGAAGCGCTGCACCCGCGCCGAGATGGAAACGCTCGTCGCCGTCGCGCTCGACTTTTGTGGCATCCGTGCCGCGGAGCTCTCCGCCGTCGCCTGCACCGCGTACCAGAACGAGCACGTGCCGGAAGCGCTCCGCAACATCGAGTGGCTCGCGGAGACCCGCGTCGAGCTCGCGGGTCGCTCGTTCGACGCGCTCGTCCTGAACCATCACCTGGCGCACGCCGCGATGGTGCACGCGTTCCCGCGAGCCACGGACACCGTGATCGACGTGTGCGACGGGGGCGGCGATCGCGGCGACACCCACGCCATCTACCGCTGCCGGGGCGGGCACATCGAGCAGCTTCCGAACCAGCCGGTTCACGACTCGTTTTCGTCGCGCTTCTACGACGTGGTCTCGCGCTACGTGTACGGGCGCATCATGTGCGAGGGCAAGCTGATGGCCCTCGCGTCGCTCGGGGAGCCGCGCCCGGCGATGACGGCCTTCATCCGCGAGCACCTGGCGCTGTTCCACGCCGCGCCCCCCGAACGGTCGCTAACGGAGCTTCGGCGACACTTTCCCTTCGACGACTATTTGAAGAGCCAAACGGCCTTCGACCTGGCGGCGTCCGTCCAGACCGTCTTCGAGGAGCTCCGGGTCGAGAGCGCGCTCGCGCTGCCCGCGGACGCTCCGAACGTGCTGCTCGCGGGCGGCGCGACCTTGAACATTCTCGCGAACAGCCGGGTCAAGGCGGCGCTCGGCAAGCGCGAGCTCTTGTTGCCGCCGTGTTGCGACGACACGGGTCAGTCGCTCGGAGCGCTGCTCTACTTCTGTCACGAGCGTGAGGGGGCCCGCGTGAGCGCCGCGCTGCCGTTCCTCGGCTGGTCCGATCGGCTCGCGGAGCCGGCGCTCGGCGCGAGCGACGCGAACGACGAGCTCGTCGCGCATCTCGCCGGCGGCGGCATCGTGTTCCTGCACCGGGGACAGAGCGAGATCGGCCCGCGCGCGCTCGGGCACCGCAGCATCCTCGCGCTTCCGACGCGGCGGAGCTACGACCTCATCAACCACGTCATCAAGCAGCGCGAGTTCTATCGGCCGCTCGCGCCGCTCGTGCCGGCCGAAGCCGTGTCCACCTGGTTCGATTGGCAGGGCGAGTCACGCTACATGCTGTACGCTGCCGACGTGAGGCAGAGCACGCGCATCGCCGCCCCGGGCATCTGCCACTACGACGATTCCGCGCGCATCCAGACGGTCGACGCGCGCGAGGATCCGTTCCTCCACGCCGTCCTCACGCGTGTCGGTGCAGCGACGGGCGTCCCCTTGCTCATCAACACCTCGCTCAACCCGCGCGGCGCACCCATCCTCTCCAAGCTCGAGGCGACGCGCGCCTTCGCGGCCGGCCTGGGCGGCCTCGGCGTGCGCGTGTTTCACGGCGGCCGGCTCGAGCCGAGCTGAGCCCGGCAAGGGAAACGATGGCCGCGCTCAGCTTCGTGCTCCCGGAAGGCAACGAGCTCGCGTCTGGCGGCAACGTCTACAATCGCGAGCTCGTGCGCGCGCTCGCGAGCCTCGCAAGGGCAGGCGGGACGGGCGTCGCAGGGCGCGCCGTCCCGAGGGTCCGAACGCTGACGCCGGCCGAATTTCGGCGGGAGATCGCCGCGGGCAACGCCGGCGACTATTTCGTCGACACGCTGAACCTCGCCGACGCGGAAGTGCTCGAGCGCAAGTTGCCTGGACAACGCGCGACCCTCGTCGTGCACCACCTGCCGAGCCTCGAGCCGGGAATGGCGCCGGAAGACCCCGCGATCGTGCTGGAGCGCATGACGTTGCCGCTCTTCGACGCGTTCATCGCGACGAGTCCGCTCACGGCCGAGCTGCTCGCGCGCCGCGGCTTCGCGCGCGAGCGCATCCGCATCGTCGAGCCGGGGCTGCCCGCCGTCGAGCTCGGCCCGCCGAGCGTCGAGTCGCCTTATCGAGCGCTGCTCGTCGCCAATCTGATTCCGCGCAAGGGAGTGCGCGAGCTGCTCTTCGCGCTCGCGGCGCGGACGTTGCCGACCGACCCCTTCACGCTCGATATCGTGGGTCGCGTCGATATGGACCCCGTGTATGCGGAGACCGTCGGCCGCGTGATCACGCGCTCCTCGACGCTCGCGGAGCGGGTCCGCTGGCAGCCGGCCGTCGCGTACGACGCGATGGGCGTCCACTACCGGGGCGCCAGCGTGCTGCTCTCGGCCGCCAGCATGGAGACGTTCGGGATGGCGCTCGCCGAAGCGCGCGCGTACGGCGTGCCGATTCTCGCGTTCGACGGCGGCTACGCGAAAAATCATTTCGAGGACGGCATGAACGGGCGCCTCTTCGGCTCGATTGACGCGCTCGCCGACGAGTTCTTGCGGCTCGTGCGCGACGGAGCCGCCATGCAAGCGCTCTTCGGAAGCGCTCGACGTACGGCGACGCCCGGACCGAGCACGTGGGACCGCGCCGCCGCGCGCTTGCTCGAGCAGCTCTGAGGCGCCGCCCCGCTAAGCTTCGGGCGGCGACGAGTACGACCAGTAAAAGGAGTGAGCGAACGAGGCGGTGACCAGCCCACAGCCGAGCAGCGTGGCGACGGTGCCGAGCGGATCGCCCAAAACCATCCCCAGGGTCAGGCCCAGCATCAGCCCCGTGAACGCGTGGCGGCCGAACGCGTAGCGCGGCTTGTCCCCCCGGCGCGCCGGCACGAGCGCGAGCGTCAGCACGTAGACGTAGCGGAGCAGCCCGGCGCTCAGCACCCACGCGCCGTAGCGGCCGCGCGTCGTGAGCTCGATGCCGACGAGCAGCACGAGGTACGCGTCGGTCTCCATGTCGAAATGCGCGCCGAATTCGGAGCTCTCGCCGCGGCGCTTCGCGAGCCAGCCGTCGAGGCCGTCGAGCGCGAAGACGGCGAACACCACCATCCCGAGCACCCACGTCGGCACCGCGTCCGGCACGACGCCGACCGAGGAGGCGACCAGGACGCGCAAGGCCGTCACGCCGTTACCGAGGCCGAAGGCACCGCTCGGCGTGTGTCCGCCGCGACAGACGACGAGCAGCCCGACGAACGAAACGCACCCCGCGACCACGAACGGAGCCGTGTCGCGCACGGCGAGCGCCCCGACGGTGGCGAGCAGGAGCCACACGGCGTTGACGCGACTCCAGCCGGCGAGCGGGAGCGTTCGGGCGGGCATGCTGCGTGAAGTAGCATGCGCCCTTGCGAGGCCGTGAAGAAGCGTGGGAGGTTCGGGAGGTCACGATGAGCGGCGCCTCGCGAAACGTCCGCGCGTACTGGGTCACGGCCCCGGGGCAGGGCGCGCTTCGGGAGCAGCCGCTCGGCTCGCCGCGACCCGGCGACGTGCTCGTCGAAGCCGAGTACGGAGGCGTCAGCCGCGGCACGGAAGCGCTCGTCTTCGCCGGGCGTGTCCCGCCGAGCGAGTTTCAGCGCATGCGTTGCCCGTTCCAGGAGGGCGAGCTCCCCGCGCCGGTGAAGTACGGGTACTCGAGCGTCGGGCGCGCGACGAGCGGCGCTTGGGCAGGGCGCTCGGTGTTTTGCCTGTATCCCCACCAGACCGCCTACCTCGTGCCGGAGAGCGCGCTCGTGCCGCTGCCGGACGGCGTGCCGCCCGAGCGAGCGATCTTGGCGGCGAACCTCGAGACCGCGCTCAACGCCGTGTGGGACGCGCTGCCCCGCCCCGGCGACCGCATCTCGGTGGTCGGCGCGGGGGTGGTCGGGTGCCTGGTCGCGTACCTCGTCGCGCGGATCCCAGGGTGCGAGGTCGAGCTCGTCGACGTGCTCGCGGAGCGGCGAGCGGTGGCCGAAAAGCTCGGAGCGCGCTTTGCCCAGCCGGGCGCCGCGAGCCCTGAGCGCGACCTCGTCTTTCACACGAGCGGGCGTGCCGAAGGCGCCACGCTGTCGCTCACGCTCGGAGCGACCGACACGAGCGTCGTCGAGCTGAGCTGGTTCGGCGACGAAGAGGTTTCGCTGCCACTCGGCCGCGATTTCCACGTCCGGCGCCTCACGCTGCGCGCTTCCCAAGTCGGCACCGTAAGCCCGAACGCGCGCCCGCGCTTCACGCACCGGACGCGCCTCGAGCTCGCGGTCTCCCTGCTGAGCGACGCTCGTCTCGACTGCCTGATCGACGCCGAAACCAGCTTCGACGACCTCCCCGCCGCCATGCAAAGGCTCGCCCACCCCGGCGGCCTCTGCACCCGCGTCAGGTACTAGTGTCGTGTCTCAACACAAAGAAAAGCGTCAGAATCACCTCTCCGGCGAGAGGCAGGCAGGGCGTCCCCGCCGTCGACCTATCGATCGCGAGAACGCCCCAAGCTCAACGAACGTCGCCAATCCGCTACGACGCTAATTCTGCCTAATCGCGTGGACTTCGTTTCCGCCGAAGAGCGGAACCAGGACGCGACGGCGGCTGAAGTCGTAGCCGATGTCGGCCGGCATGGGGACGTCCGTGATGACGGGCGTGAACGTGAAGCCCGGCTTGCCGCGGTAGATGGTGCCGGTGTCCCAGCTCGAGATCAGGAAGTGGCCGTTCTCGAGCACGATGATCCCGTCGAGCGTTCCAGCGGGCAACGCCTGGACGTCGTGGAGTGAGCCGTCCGCTGCAACCGACATGAGCTCGTTGCTCCCGAACGTGACGACCCACGTCTTGTTGCACGTCACCGCAATACCGTTCGGCAGATGAAGATCAGTCGTCTTCGAGATGGTCGTCACGTTGAAGCTCTGGTCCACTTGATAGAGCGCGTCGCCACCCGCCGGGGTGATCGTCGCGTCGAGACCGCTGTCGGTGACGAGGAGCTTTCCGTTTCGGACCTCGATGTCGTTCAGGAACTGCGCCCCCGGGATTTGAACGGAGCCGATCGGCGCGCCCGTATGGCGGTTGAATGCACGCACCGTGTCGATGTCGGCGACCCACAGACGATTACCGAGCAATGCCGTTCCCTTCGGACCGTTCAGCGTCACGCCGTTCACCCCGCCTTCGATCCACTTGAGCGCAATCACGCCGCCATCGGGATCGAGCCGCGAAATGAAGCCGTTGTTGTCGAGATCGACCGGGCCACCGTTGATGTTGGCCACGATGTACTCGTCGGCGTCTTCGTCCCAGCGGACGGACTCCGGTGTTGCGAACCCTACGTCGGTGCCCCAGATCACGGGCGCCGACGAGACAGCGAGCTCCGTGCTGCTCGCAGCTCCTTCTTCCTGCGACGGTGCGCCTGAGCAAGCTATGAGCGAGACAGCAGCGCCGACCGCGAAACAACCCGTCGCGAGACGATACCCCTTCATGTTGGACCTCCTCAGTTAGTGCCGACGATAGCCCCTCTCCTGTTACGTGTCACCAACATTCGAAACGAAATGACTATTGGCGTCGCACCTCCTCGCACTTTAGAAATTTGATTCTTTGCATTGCTCGCGTGCGCGCGATTCGTTTCGCCCGGATCGTTACAGTCTTGCTCTTGGCTCGTACAGCTTTGCCCCACTCGTTACAGGGCAGCGCGTGGCTCGCGCAGGTTTTCGCACGAGCGACGACCAGCGCACACACCGGCACACACGCGCGGTCCGTCACGACCGTCGCGACGCAGCGGCCCGTACGAAAAACGCGCCACGTCGACAGTGCAACGGATAGAACCGCTTTTCAGGGCATCACGTGCAGCATTCCCATCATGCCTGCTTCGGCATGATCGAGAATGTGGCAGTGGAACATCCACATGCCGGGGCGATCGTCGTACGTGACGGCGAGCTTCACGCGCGAGACGGGCGGAACGTCGATGGTATCCTTGCGTTCGAGCGGAAGCAGCGGCGAGCCGTCTTCCCTGCGCGGCTCGAAGAAGAAGCCGTGCAGGTGAAAGGGGTGATTGTACGGCGTCATGTTCGTCACGACGAGGACCTGCGTCGCGCCCACTTCGGCGTGCACGGGCTCCGCTTGGCTCCCCGGCACGCCGTCGATGCCCATCACTACCTGCGTGTCGTCGGCGTTCAGCGTGAGCGCGATCGGCACCTCGGTGGCGACGCTCGTGTCGATTGGAGTCATGGGGCGCTCGAGGCTCGGCAGCGGCGGTGACGCGGCGTCCGTGTTCGCGACGAGCTCGATAGCCACGAGCGGGGCTTCCGCGGACTCCGGCAACGGCATGCCGCGCGAAATGGGACGCGCCACGAGCTCGAGGGAGCTGCCCGGCGCGCCCGACGGCGTCACGAGCAGATCGAGTCGCTCGCCCGGGGTGACCACGGGCTCCGTGACAGTGAGCGGCGCCGAGAAGCGCCCGCCGTCGCCACCGATGACGGTGAACGAGTGACCGGCGAGGCCCAGCTTGAAGTAGCGCGAGCGCGCGGCATCGAGCACCCGCAAACGCAGGCGGCGCCCGACCGCTACTTCCAGGCGCGGATGGACGAGGCCGTTCACGAGGACGATGCTGCCCTCGCTGCCGCTCACGATGTCGTCCGGCGTGCTCGCCGGGGGTAGCGGCCGTCCGTTCTGGTCGACGCCCAGATCGGAGAGCACGAGCACGACTTCGTCCCCGAGCTCGGGCGGCTCGCTTGGATCGGTGACCAGGATCGGACCGTAGAGGCCGCTACCGAGCTCCGCGACCGAGTCGTAGTGGGGGTGGTACCAGTAGAGCCCCGCGTCGGGGACGACGAACGAGTAGTCGAAGCTCTGGCCGGGCAAAACGGCGGGTTGCGTCATGTCGGGCACCCCGTCCATCGCGTTCGGCACGCGCACGCCGTGAAAGTGCAGCGTCGTCGGCTCGGTCAGGTGATTGTCGAGGTGAACCTGCAGCAGGTCGCCGGGTTTCGCCCGAATGAGCGGCCCGGGGGCGTTGCCGGAGTACCCGGAGAGTTGCACCGTGCGACCGGGCTCGAGCTCACGGGTGACCGGCTCGGCCACGAGCGTCACGGAAACGACGTCCGGGCGCGGATCTCGATCAACCGCTTCGGCAGGCGAGAGCGCCGTCGCCGCGCCGGCATTGGGTTGGTCGATGATCGGCATGCCGGGCATCGAGCACCCCGCCGCGAGGAACACCAGGGGCAGTGGCCGCACGCTTCGCACGTAGCAAGGCGCATGCCCTCGCGCGGGGCGAACCCTGGGCGAAATTCGCGGGATCTCCGGCTATTTTTGCAGCAGGCGGGCCGCAGCCGGCAGAAAGTGCGTATCCTCCGGCACCGAAAGGCTAGCCATGTTCAGCGTCTGCGTTCGAGGCCACGTGATGATTGCCCATAGCTTCCGCGGCGAGCTGTTCGGCCCCGCGCAGCGCCTGCACGGAGCGACGTACGTCGTCGACGTCGAGCTCAGGCGCCCGGAGCTCGGCCCCGAAGGCGTCGTGGTCGACATCGGACGCGCGACGGACGTGCTCGAGTCGATCCTCGGCGAGCTCAACTTCCGAAACCTCGACGACGATCCGGCCTTTCACGGCAAGAACACGACGACCGAGTACCTGGCCGGAGTGATCTTCGACCGCGTCGCCGAGCGCATCCGTCGCGGCGACCTCGGCCCGGGCTCGAGCGCCCTGCAGGAGATGAAAGTGACGCTCCACGAGTCGCACGTCGCGTGGGCCGCCTGCGAGCGAAAGCTCACGTAGCCATCACTCGCTTCCCATTCCCGCACAATCAGCGGCTCGCGCACTGCGCGTACCCGAGCGCGGCCGACCACCGCGACGTGCTCCGCGCCTTCCAGGCGTTTCGCGACGAGATCGTGACGGCTGACGGAGCGCGCGGGTTCGTGCGCACGCGGCGGCCGGATACGCCGGATGGCGTCCCGAACTCCACCGTGTCCGAAGGCATCGCCTACGGCATGCTGATCGCCGTGATGCTGGGCGAGCAGGCGCTGTTCGACGGCTTCTACGGCTATGCGCAGAGCGTCGCGAACGAGCGCGGCCTCATGCGCTGGTACGTAGGCCCAGACGGCGAGCCGCGCGACACCGGCGCCGCGAGCGACGCCGACGAGGACATCGCCTGGGCGCTCGTGATGGCGCACCGCCAATGGGGCGGGCGCGGCGCGCTCTCCGAGAGCTACCTCGAGCACGCGAAGCGGCAGATCGATCGCATCTACACCCACGAGGTCGATCACACCGGCGTTCCGTTCCTATTCAAGCCCGGGGACGAATGGCGCTCCGACGTGTTCAATCCGTCCTACTTCGCCCCGAACCAGTATCGCCTGTTCGGCGAGGTCTCCGGTAACCGCGACGGCTGGCAGCGGGTCGTCGATCGCGGCTACGAAGCGGTACAAGCGAGCTTGAACCCTGCGAGCGGCAACGCCGAGAACGGCCTCGTCCCTGCCTGGTGCGACGCGAAAGGCACGCCGGTCGAGGCCTTCCCGGGCGCCGAGACGAACTACCAGACGGATTCGGCGCGCTTGCCGTTTCGCATCGCGCAGGACTTCGCGTTCTATCGCGAGGAGCGAGCCCGCGCGTACCTCGCGAAGACGAGCGCCTTCTTCGCCGGTCTCGGCGCGAACGCGATCGGCGACGGCTACCACCTCGACGGGCGGGCATGCCCCGATCGCAAGACCGTGCAGCCCAATGCCGGCTCCGCCGTATTCGTCGGTTGCGCCGCCGCGGGCGCCATGCACGACGCGCGCTACCAGGCGTTCCTCGACGCCGCGTACGCGCGGGTTCGAACGGGGACCTTGCTCGCGCGCAGCCGCTATTACAACCACTGCTGGACGGTGCTGTCGCTCTTGATGCTGACCGGCAACTTCGTCGAGCTCACGCCGGAGTGAACGGCTCTCGGCGCCGTTTGGCCCAGCCACCGCGCCAATTGTGACGTGCCGCCCGCGCGGCTAGGCTCGCCGGCATGCATCGATGGTTGCTCGCTTTTTCGCTCCTTTTGGTGGTCCCCGGCTGCAACAAGGAAGAGGAGGCGCCCGCCGGGGCGACCTGCGGCAAGAAGCCGTTGCCGGACTGCCCAACGCAGAAGTGGATGAAAGCCAACATGAAGCCGGCGATGGACCAGAAGGACACCGCGGCGCTCGCCAAGGCGCTCGACACCGTCGCCGCCCACCCGCCGAGTGGCTTCACGGGCTGGGACACGATCGCGAAGAAGGGCGCCGACGCGGCTCGCGCGGGCAATCTCGACGACGTGAAAGCAGCTTGTAAGTCGTGCCACGACGATCTCCGTTCCCGCTTCAAAAAGGAGATCCGGGACAAGCCCCTGCTTTGACGGTATCGTTGAAGGGCATGGTCGCGCTTCGCACGGCGCTCGGCTTCGTTGCGCTCACCCTCGTGGCGGGCTGCGGCGGTGCGGCCTCGAACGCCGACTGGCTGCGCGAGCCCGAATCGGGCGCCGTCATCGGTAACGCCCCCGCCGCCCTCGCGCACGAGTCGACGTCGAGCACCGTGGTGAGCGATTCGAGCTACGCCGTGAGCGAGCTCGAGCCGACCGCCGCACGCCCGCGACTCGATCGCACCGTGACCCTCGGCGAGATCATCGCCATGCCGCCGGGTACCGCGCCTGCGACTCAGAACGGCAGCTCGACGACGGTGATCGTCAACGTGAACAACACCATGCAGCCCGCGTACGCGCCCTACTACGGTGGTTACGGTTACGGCTACGGAGCCCTCGCGCGGGGCAGCGCTGGCGGCAGCCGGCCTTCGCCCGCACCGCACCAGGGCGGCTCGCCCGTCATTCCAGGACAGAGCTGGCCGGCACCGCCCAGCTACGGGCCGTCGTTCCCGTACAGCACGAGTCCCGCGTCGCCCTGGGAACACAAGCACTGAACGCCGCGGGGACGCTGCTCTTCCTCGCTGCCACGGGCGTCCTGCTTGGCATCCTCTGGCTCGACCAACGAAGCACCATCGAACGAAAGGACGCTCCCCCGCTCTTTGGACCCCGCGGCGGCCTCGGAGACGTCGAGTACGTGCGCTAAGCGTGCGATTCTACGCCCTGTCGCGCTATCGTCGCTTCCATGGCCAGCGTCGAGGACCGAAGATCACGGGGGTTCGTCACGATGCGGCTCCGGAGCTTCGGGCACGCGCTCCGCGGGCTCGTGAGGCTCACGCGCGAGACCAATGCACGCATCCACGCGCTCGCCACCGTCGTCGTGCTGTGGGCCGGCTACTTCTTGCAGCTGGCGGCGCTCGAATGGGCGCTCATCGCCTTCGCCATCGGTCTCGTGCTGAGCGCCGAAGCCCTCAACACGGCCGTCGAATCGCTCGCCGACGCCGCCGTGCCGGAGCCGCATCCGCTCGTCGGTGCGGCGAAGGATCTCGGGGCCGCCGCCGTGCTCATCGCGGCGCTCGCCGCCGTCGCGATCGCGGCGTTGGTGCTCGGGCCGCACCTCGTGACGTTGAGCCGGGAGCTTCGCTGAGCGCGCGCTAGAGGCAAGCGATGCCGGGAACGGCGTTGAAATGAGCGTCGCGCGTGTAAACGACGAGACCGTGCGCCAGCGCGATCGACGCGATCCACAAGTCGTTCGTCGGTATCGGCCGGCCGCGGGTGCGAAGCGCGCGATGAAGCTCAGCATAACTATGAGAGACCGCTGCGTCGACCGAGAGCGTCGAGATGCCATCCTGCGCGAGAAACCACGACAGCCGCTTTTCGTTGTCGGCCCGGCGGCGCCCTGCCGCAAATCCGGCCCTGATCTCACCAAGAGCAATCGCCGGTACGTAGACTGCTTCCGCATGCTCCAGGTTGTCGAGCACGTCCCCCTCCAGGGCGAGCGCATCGGAGAGCCGATTCGTGTCCAGAAGGAGCTTCATCGCCAAAGCTCTTCGTCGATGGCCCGGTGCTGAGCCAGAAAGCGATCGAAGGCGCGCGCCTCACTGCGTGACCACGTCCCCGGCATCCGGCGCAGTGACCGTTTCGGCAAACCCTGGCCGAGGCTCTGTGCCAGCGTCTCCAACGCAACCTGATTGACGCTCTTACCGAGCGCCTTCGCGCGCGCTTTTAGGGCGCGATCGAGCTCGGGCGGGATGCCGCGAATCGTGTACTGCATGCACGTAGTGCTAGCACGTGCCTGCACGTCTTGCCAGCAACGCTGCACGAGAATTCGCGAACGGCGAGGCGCGCAGCACGGCAAAAGCCGCCGCGCCAACCGCAGCGTCCAGCTTTCGTCAGGCTCGGCCGTGTTGGCTACGCGAGCTGCGCGAGCGGTCCCGAGTCCGGGTCGACGTTGCCGATGCTGGTCGCCTGCGTCATGCCCATCGCCTGGAGGATCGAGACCATCAGCTTGGCGCTCGGCTCCTTGTTCAGGTCGAGGAAGCGGCCGGTGCGCAGGGCGCCGCGCGCGCCGCCGATCAGGACGACGGGCCACGGCTGCATCGCGTGCGAGGTGGTGCCGAGCTCACGACCCCAGACGACCAGCGTGTTGTCGAGCATGGTGCCGTCGCCCTCGTCGATGGCGTCCATCGCCTGCAGCATGCCGAAGAGCTGCGTCGCGTACCAGTTGTCGATCGCCGTCAGCTTGTCGCGATTGTCGGTGTCTTCGTGCGACAGGGAGTGGTGCGGCGTGTCGTGTCCGAGCCAGGTGTGCGTCACGTTGCTGAACCCGCAGGAGAGCTGCACGCTCGCGACGCGCGTCAGATCGCAGGCGAAGATGGCCGGAATCATGCCGAGGACGGCAGCGACCTCGGTCGGGAAATTGGCGTTGTTCGCGTACTTGCCGGAGGCGGCCGGGCGCATGGGCACGGTGCAGCCCGCGTTCATCTCCGGCACCATGGTGTCGAGGCGCTGCTCGAGGGCGCGAATGCCGGCGAGATGCGCGTCGATCTTCGGGTATTCCTCCGAGCTCACGCGCGTGCGCAGGCGCTTCAGATCGCCCGTCACGAGATCGAGCACGCTCGTCTGCTCGCGCTTCTTCTGCTCGGCCGCGGCCATCGCGGCCGCCGGATCGCTCGGCGGGGTGAAGTTCGCGAACAGGCGATCGAACGCAGCCTGCGGATTCGTCTCCGGGTGCAGCGGCTGGTCGTCACCCTTGTAGATGATGCGCGTCACGCTGGTCGGATTGCCGCACTGCACGCCGAGCTCGAGCGTGCGGTACGGCGTCTCCTGCGCGGCCGAATCGGGCGTCTCGGCGTACGGCATGTCGGGGCCCGCCGCCGCCGCGACGATCTGATCCATCGAAGGACCACTGCCCCAGCCCGTGCGATGGCCGTTGCCGCCGTCGAAATCGGCGCCGTTACCCGGGTCCTTGAGGATCGCCCCCGTGAACATGCCGGCGGAGCCGTAGGCGTGCTGCTCGCCGGCGCCCTTGACGCTCATCTTGAGGCCCCACGGCACGATGAGCTTCGAGGCGAGCGGCTGGAGCGGCGCTTGAATTGGGTGCAGCGTGAAATCCGTCTCGGTGCCGGTCGGCTTCCAGTCGATGGGGCCTGCCGAGGTGTCGGAGTCCGCGCTGCCGTCAGGGCTGAAGAACAGCAACAAGCGCTTCGGGCGTTTCGCCTCTTGCCCGCTCGCGTTGAGGAGCGGCACGAAGGGCGCGAGCGCGGCGCTGATGCCGAGGCTCTTGAAGAGCGCGCGGCGCGAGAGGCCTCGGCGACGGGGAAGGCTCATGCTCCTACGGGGCCTCCTGTGCGCCGATCGCGCGCACGTGGCGGAACGCGTCGCTCAGCACCGTCGCGGTGATGAGCTCGCGGACGTTGAACTTCGACTCCGCGAAGCGTTCGTGGACAGTCTTGAGGCTACAGGCGTCGTCCGGCGATTCGATGCGACCGAGCGCGAAGCGGAACCATTGGTTCGCGAGGCAGTCGGCTACCGTGCGGCTCCCCGCGAGCTTCTTGCCGAGCTCGACGACACCCATGAATTGGCCCGCGAGCTCGTCGCCCGTGTCGAGCAGCTCGCCCGTCGCGTCGATCGTCACGCCACCGTCCGTCGTGCGGTAACGGCCGAGGCCGTCGAAGTTCTCGAAGGCGAGGCCGATTGGGTCCATCTGCGCGTGGCAGCCGGCGCAGGTGCCGGTCTCGTGCGCCTTGAAGCGATCGCGCGCGGTCGTGCCGTCGGCCGGCGGCAGCGCCGTGGCGTTCACGTCCGGCGGCGGCGGATCGATGGGCGTGCAGAGCAGGTTCTCGCGAATCGCGATGCCGCGGTGCACGACCGAGCCCTCAGCGTCCCCCCGATAGTGCTTCACGAGGAAGCCCGGCTGCGTGAGCAAGCCGCCACGCTTCGTCGCGTCGAGCATCACCTGCGTGCCTGCCTTGAAGCTCGACGGCTGGGTCGCGCCGTAGAGACCGAAGAGATCGCCGCGCGGATAGGAGTACGGCGCCGTGAAGAGCGTGCTCATCAGGCCGTCGCCGGAGAGCACGACCGCGTTCACGAAATCGGTCGTCTCCGCGAACATGTCGTCGACCAAATCGGGCTTGCTCGACGCCAAGCTCCCAAGCTGGGTCGCGCTGATGTCGAGCCACTGCAGGTGGAAGAGCGGCACGGCATCTTTCGCCTTCGAATCGGCGAGCATGCGCGTCACCTGCGCCTCGAGCACGCCGTCGTCGTCCAAGCCGCCCGCGACCGCCAGGTCGAACAGCGTCTGATCCGGCATCGAATCCCAGAGGAAATACGAAAGGCGCGCCGCGAGCTCGTAGGACGTGAGCGCGACGGGCGTCTCCGACGGCGTGCCCGTCGTGCCGGCGTCCGCGTGATAGAGGAAGAACGGCGACTGCAGCATGGCTTCGAGCACGAGCCGGAAGCCGTCGGCGGGAGTCTGCGCCACGCCGAAGAGCGTCGCGTAGGCGTCCACTTCCTCCTCGAGCAGCGGGCGCCGGTACGCCTTGAGGCCGAAATTCGTCACGAACTTCCGGACGCAGTCCTCGCCCGTCGCGAGATCGCAGCCGGCGATCTCGGCTTGGCGGCTTTGCACGCCGAGCGCCACCTTGGCCGCGAGCTCCTGATGCTGCTGCACGATGAGATCGGTCGGCGCGGCGAGCGCGTTGCTCGCAAAGGGTCCGACGGATTGATCCGGCGTGAGCGAAGACGACGGATTGCCGGTAACGCCGAGCAGGTCGCGCAGCGTGTGATCGAGCTGCGTCCGCGTGAGGCGGCTCAGCCGCGAGCGGCCGATCTTCAGCTCAGCGCCGGATTGGGCTTCGCACTCCGCGTCGGTCGGAGGATTTCCGCTGCCGCTCGTCCCGCCGCTGCTCGCCCCGGACGCGCCGCCCTTCGTGCCGCTCGAGCCACCAGACGCCTTGCCTGCGCCCGTGCCGCCGCTTGCCGCAGTGCCGCCGCCCGCTCCGCCGACCGTCGCCGCTGCACCGGAACCGCCAGGCAGATCCTGCGTGATCTTCCCGCTGCACCCGAGCAAAAGCACGGTGAGCGCACCCGCGACGCGGCCAGCAATTCCGGTCCGAGGCACGCTCCAGAATAACCCGTGAGGTTCGCCCGAAGCAACGTGGGTGAAGGTGCGCACGCGGCCGATGTCAAAGAATCCGGTCTCTTCGCATCACGAAAAGCAGGCCTAGAACCACGGCTACGACCAGCGTCCAAAAATACACGTATCCGTATGACCAGCGAAGCTCGGGCAGCACGGCGAAGTTCATGCCGTACACGCCGCACAGAAACGTGAGCCGGGAGGAACACGACGCTCACGACCGTGAGGCGCTTCATGACCTCGTTCGTGCGGTACGAAACGAGTGACATGTAGAGGTTCAGCGAATCCGAGAGTATGTCGCGGTCGACGAGCAAGTCTTGGAGCACGTGCTCGAGGTGCCGTGCAGGTTCGCGAGAAACGGTTGCGTGGAGATCCCCGGATTTTCCGGACAGATTGTTGATGTGACTATGCCGCAATCCGCGGCGCGTTTGCCAGCTCGAAGTTGACGGGTGAGACGTTGCCGACGGCGGAATGCCGTCGTTTCGGGTTGTAGTGGTTCTCGATGTAGTCGCTGATGGCGTCGTACGCCTCAGAGCGCGTCTCGAAAGCGCAGCCGTGCACGAGTTCCGTCTTCAGGGTTGCGAAAAGGCTCTCGGCGACGGCGTTGTCGTAGCAGTTGCCGGCGGCGCTCATGCTGCACGTAGCGCCGTGCTGCTGCAGGACCCCACGGTACTCCTGGCTCGCGTATTGACTTCCGCGACCGGTATAATGGACGAGCCCCGGCGGCGGCCTGCGGCGCGTCAGCACGTGCTTGAGCGCGGACACGGCAAGCTCGCGGCTCAACGACTTGCGCAACGCCCAACCCACGACGCGGCGCGAGTACAGGTCGAGCAGCACGGCCAGGTAGGCCCAACCTTCGGCCGTCCAGATGTACGTGATGTCCCACCGACCCACGCTTGATTCG
>DASUGE010000414.1:0-2237 GCA_036274215.1 Polyangiaceae bacterium
GCCGAAGGGACACCCGTCGATGCACGGCGGATCGTCCGACTGGCATGCGGTGCTCGCTCCACCTGTTCCGGCGCCCGCGCCGCCACTCGTGCCGCTCGCCCCTGCTGCCGTCGTACCACCGACGTTCGAGCTGCCGCCGACGTTCGCGCTGCCGCCGACACTCGTGCTCCCGCCGAGGTTCGCGCCGCCTCCTGCCTCGCTGCTCGTTTCGCCGGCGCTCGCGCCCGCCTCAGCGCCCCCGTCGCTGCTCGCGCCGGTATTGCCGGTACCGCCCGTGCCGGTGCTCGAGGTTCCACCCGTCGTTCCGCCGGCTCCATCGCCCGTGTCGGGACTGCCGCCGCCATCGCCGTCCGAGCTCCCGGGGCTCGCGCCAGCCGCGTTTGCGTCGAGAGCGTTGGCTCCCACACCCGCCTCGCCGGTCTCGCCGCTCGCGCCGTCGGTGCGGCCGCGTGATGAATTGCCGGTGCCGCCGGTGTCACCCCTCGAGGTGCGGCCCGCCGTGATCAGGGCGCCCGTGTCGCCTGCTTCGCCCGCGTCGCTCTTGAGGGGGTGGAGTTGGATCCGGCTGCTCGTGTGCTTGCCGCACATCACCGTCAAGGGCGTGAGCAGCAGGAGCAGACTCACTTCGCTCAATCGCAATCGCGTCATCGTGGCCTCCAGGGGGTTCGTCGCGGAGGAGGGAGCCGAGCTCACCGTTCCGGCGACCGCCGCACGCTTTCGCAAAGGGCGTGCCGTCGCGCCGGCGCTCGGGCGCGGTGCGAAATCCGTCGCGCAAATCCGCGATTCGACGCCGGACCGAGCGCATGGCGGCGCTCGGGGAGACTCGGCGCGCGGGCGCTGTCCCATGGGACACCGTCCCCGGGGACACGCTGCCTTGCACCCCTGAAAGCGCGAAAAAGCCGGCACATCGCGGGGCTCAGCACTTGGCCCGACGTTTGCTCCGTGCCGGGCCATGCCCTTCGATCTCGTGAACGCGTTCGACGACGAGCCCTCGCCTTCGTCCCATCGGCTCGCCCCCCTCGACGACGGCATCGACCTCGCGCGCGTCCGCGCCCACTTCCCCTTCGTCGCGCGCGGGCGCGTGGCAACCAACAACGCGGCGAGCACGCAGCCGCCCCAGAAGCTGCTCGACCTTCTCTCGAGCCTCGCCCCGGACTACGACAACGTGCACCGCGGACAGTCGCGCTCGTCGCGCCGGATGAGCGCGCTGCTCGACGACGCTTACCGGACGGTCGCAGATTTCATCAACGCGCCGAGCCGGCGGAGCCTCGTGTTCTGCCGCAACACGACGGAAGCGCTGAACACGGTGATGTACTCGCTCCTCGGCGAGCTCCGAAGCGGCGACAACGTCGTCACGACGCTCCTCGAGCACAACTCGAATTACGTGCCGTGGCACGCGCTCTGCCGCGAAATTCTGCCGCGCTTCGGCGTCGAGGTCGAATGCCGGCTCGCGCGCTTCGACGCGAGCGGCCGGCTCGATGTCGACCACCTCATGCAGCTCGTCGATGGGAGGACCAAGCTCGTGAGCGTCACCGGCGCCTCGAACTTTTTCGGCACGAAGACGCCGCTCCACCTCGTGCGCGAGATCGCGCGGCGAAGCGGCTACCGGCAGCCGAGCGGGCGCTCGGGCTCGCTCTTCGTGGTCGATGCCGCCCAGCTCGCGCCGACCTCGGCGCTCGACGTGCAGGCGCTCGATGCCGATTACCTCGCCTTCTCGTTCCACAAGATGCTCGCGCCGCTCGGCGTGGGCGTGCTCTACGGAAAAGAAGAGCTGCTCCAAGCGGGTCGTCCGTTCCTCTACGGCGGTGACATGATCGCGGAAGGCGCCGTCACACCCGAGCACGTGAGCTACGGCGAGCTGCCGTGGAAGTGGAGCGCCGGAACGCCCAACGTGCTCGGGACGATCGTCTCCGCCCAAGCGCTGCGGCTCATCGTCGACCTGGCGCTAAACCCCGGGCAAGATCGCTATTTCGGCACGCGCACACCCCTGGTTCGCGCCGAGGTCGAGGACGCCATGCGACGCATCGGCCGGCACACCGAAACGCTCACGGCGCTGGCCATCGAGCTGCTCGGCGAAATCCCGGGGCTCACGCTGTACGGGCCGCGTAGCGCCGAGCGACGCACGCCGCTCGTGGCGTTCAACGTCGAAGGGCGGGACCCCTTCGAGCTCGCCGAGGCCCTCGATGCGCGCGGCGTGGAGGCGCGCGCCGGATGCCACTGCGCCACGCTCGCGCACC
>DASUGE010000415.1:0-4464 GCA_036274215.1 Polyangiaceae bacterium
GTCCGGGGCGAAAGCCCCGGCGAAACAGGTAGTGTCCCACCGCGAAGCGGTGGCCGACGCGTCAGCGGCGGGTCTGCAATTCTTCTGCGAATTGCAGACGCAGGACACTAAGCCGGCGCGGCGGGCTCTCGGCTCGCTCGCGTGAGGCAGCCAACGTGACGCGGCTCAGCGGCGCGTCACGGCGCCGACCGAGGCTTCGACGATGTCGCACAGCTCCTCGAGCTCGTCGTCGGCGATAGTGAGCGGCGGCGTGACGTACACCGTGGAGCCGAGCGGACGCAGGTACGCGCCGCGCGCGAGCGCCTCCTCGTAGACGCGCCAGCCCGCTCCGTCGAGGTAACCCTCGGCGTTCAAGTCGAGCGCGGCGACCATGCCGAGACTGCGCACGTTGCTCACGCCGGGCAGCTCGGCGAGGCGTGCGAAACGGGCCGCCAAACGCGCGGCCTTGGGCTGCGCTCGTTCGACGATGCGTTCGTCGCGGAAGACGGCGAGCACCTCGAGCGCCACACGCGCACCGAGCGGATTACCGCAGTAGGTGTGGCCGTGGAAGAAGGCGCGCGACCGGTCGCCCAAGAACCCCTCGAAGATGCGCGCGCTGGCGAGCGTCGCAGCCATCGGGAGCAGTCCGCCGGAAAACGCCTTGCCGACGCATAGGATGTCGGGAGCGACGGCGGCGTGCTCGGCGGCCCACATCGGGCCCGTGCGCCCGTAGCCCGTGAACACCTCGTCGAGCACGAGGAATACGTCGTGCCGCTCGGTGAGCTCGCGCGCCGCCCGCAGGAGCCCGGGGTCGTAGATGCGCATCCCTCCCGCGCCCTGGACGACCGGCTCCAGCACGACGGCGGCAATCTCGTCCGAGTGCGCGCGAAGCAGCTCCCCGAGCACGTCGAACGCGCGCGCGTAGCCGCCCTCCGTGCTCGGCACGCGCAGGCAATCGCCGATCAGACCCGCGAACGCGCGCCGGAAGAGCTCGATGCCCGAGAGGTAGGTGGCGCCGAGCGTTTCACCGTGAAACGCGCCGTCGAGCGCCACGAACCTTCGCCGCTCGGTGCGGCCGTTTTGCGCCCAGTATTGCGCAGCGAGCTTGAGCGCGGTCTCGACGGCGGTCGAGCCGTCGTCGCTGAAGAAGACGTGTGGAAGTGCGCCGGGCGTCGCCGCCGAGAGCTCGGCGGCGAGACGCACGGCAGGCTCGTGCGTGACCCCGGCGAGCACGACGTGGGCGAGGGTCTCGGCCTGTTCGGTGAGCGCCTGCACGAGGCGCGGATGGCGGTGGCCGAGCGCGGCGCAGTACCACGAGGAGCTCGCGTCGAGGTACGAGCGGCCGTTCGCGTCGAAGAAGCGCGAGCCCTCTGCGCGCACGACGACGAGCGGATCCGTCGCCTCGAGGTAGGGACCCATCGGCGTGTACGGGTGCCAGACGTGGCGCTTGTCGAGCGCGACGAGCTCGCTGCGGGACGGGGACGGGGCGCGCGGGGGCCGGTTCGGTGGGGTCATGAGGCGACGCTCGCGGGCGGTCTCTGCGACGGCGAGGTCGGCTTGGCAACGGGGAAATGCAAGGTAACCGTCGTCCCCACGCCTTCGGCGCTCTCGATGCCGAGCCAGCCACCGTGCGCCTCGACGATGCGCTGCACGATGGGGAGCCCGAGCCCGGTACCGCTCGGGCGCGTCGTGTAGAAGGGATCGAGCGCACGACGCCGGACGTCGGGCGGCATGCCGTGACCCGTATCCGCGATCTCGATGCGCACGCTCGGCTCGCTCGTGCCTTCGTCGCGGCGGATGCGAACGTTCACGGTGCCGCCGTCGCGCATGGCCTGACGCGCGTTCGAGATCAGGTTGTCGAACACGAGCCGAAACAGATTCGGATCGACCCATACCGTTTCGGCATCGGGCGAGGCATCGACGCGGACCGCGAGGCTCTCGCCTTCTCCCTCGTTGAAGCGGTGGGCCATCTCCGTGAGAGCCACGGGCTGACGACTGATGCTGAAGGGCCGCGCGAAGCGCAGCAGGTCGCCGACCAGCCGATTCAAGCGCCCGGCCTCCTCCTCCACGATGTCGAGCAGCGTCGTCCGGTCCTCGGCACGCAGCGACCCGCGGCGCAGGCCCGCGACGGCGTTGACGATCACCGCGAGCGGATTGCGCACCTCGTGGGCGATAGCCGCCGCGAGCTCGCCCACCTCGGCGAGCTGGCGTTTGTTGCTGAGCTCGTCCTGGATTTGGCGAAGCTCGGCGTGCGAGTGCCTGAGCTCTTCCGTCCGCTCGCGCAGCCGCGTCGCCGCGCTCTGCAGCTCTCTGGTCGCGAGGCGGTAGCGCAGCAAGAGGGCCGAAGCGACGCCAAACGCGTAGATCAGGAACGCGTGGGGCAGGAGG
Source organism: Polyangiaceae bacterium (assembly GCA_036274215.1). Lineage (GTDB taxonomy): Bacteria > Myxococcota_A > Polyangia > Polyangiales > Polyangiaceae > PMG-095. Next base: position 2,368 of record DASUGE010000415.1, read on the forward strand.
CTCACCGTCTTCGGAAACCAGCCGCTCGCGAGCCCCACGTCGTTGAGGACGGCCGGCAGCGTGACGCTGCCGCCAATCAAGGCGCTCAGCGCTTCCTTACGGCCCTCGGTGAAGGCGCGGGCGAGGAGCAGCATGGTGGCGACCGCCTCGAGCGCGCCCACGCCGTAGAAGAGGTCACAGAGCAGATTCGGTACCCCGACCGAGAAGCGCACGGGGTCGCCGAAGAGCAGCGCGTCCACCACGCGCCGTCCGTGCCAAAACTGGTTCGTCCAGACGAGTGCCTCGAACATGAGGGCCGCGCCGTAGATCAGTCCGAGCAGCCAGCGCCGCCCGCGCACGCGCGCGAAAGCGAGCGCGAAGTGCAGGTTCAACGCGGCGCCCGCGATGTAGCCGGCGTGCGTGATCACGTCGGAGCGCTGGTACTCCTCGAAGGTGTGCCCGACGTAGTCGCGCGCCTCGCCCAGGCTCGACAAGCTGAACGCGAAGCAGAGCAGGCTGAAAAGCAGGTGCTCGCGCTCGCGCCGGCCGAGCACGAACGCGAGCAGGAAGTAGATCCCGAGCGCCGCGTGGGTCACCGACCACGCGCCCACGACGCCGCCGAGAACTTCGCTGCTCATGGTCGTTCGGGGCCGGGGCGGGCCTGAGCCCGGCACCGGCCGGCGCGGCATCGTACACCACGGCCGGGCGCTCGGTCCTCGCCAGGGGCAGGCGGATCTGCTACGCGCGGTGTTCCCCGTGAGCTACGTCGTCCTCGCTCGCAAGTGGCGTCCGATGCGCTTCGACGATCTGGTCGGTCAGGACCATGTCGCGCGCACGCTCGGCAACGCGATCAAGGCCGGGCGCGTCGCGCACGCGTTCCTCTTCACCGGCGTCCGAGGCGTCGGCAAGACCACGAGCGCGCGAATCCTGGCCAAGGCGTTGAACTGCCTGGGCGATCCCGAGACCACGCCGCCCGGCACCGATGCCGGACCGACGCTACAGCCGTGCCTCAAATGCGCGGCCTGCCTCGAGATCGCCTCGGGCTCGGACGTCGACGTCTGGGAGATCGACGGCGCGAGCTACAACGGCATCGACGAGGTGCGGAAGCTCCAGGATTCGCTGCCGTACCGGCCGCAGCGCGATCGCTACAAGATCTTCATCGTCGACGAGGTGCACATGCTCTCGCAGAGCGCATGGAACGCCTTCCTGAAAACGCTGGAAGAGCCGCCCCCGCACGTGAAGTTCATCTTCGCGACGACGGAGGTGCACAAGGTTCCGGTCACCATCCTTTCACGCGTGCAGCGCTTCGACTTCAAGCTGATCTCCCAGCAGGCGATCGCGGGGCGGCTGCGTCACGTGCTCTCGGTCGAGAAGATCCAGTCGGACGACGCCGCGGTCGCGCTCATCGCGCGCGAAGCCGCCGGCAGCATGCGCGACGCCATGAGCCTGCTCGACCAGGTGATCGCGTGGGGCGGCGAAGCGCTCGTCGGCAAAGACGTCGCCAAGGTCCTCGGCGTCGCGAGCCGCAGCGTGCTGCACGAGCTCGCGCAGGCGCTCGTGGGCGGGAAGCCCGAGCGCTGCCTCGGCCTGGTCGGCGAGCTCGCGGAGCAGGGGTACGATCTCGTTCACGTCGCGCGCGACCTTTTGTCGATGCTCCGCGACCTCGTCGTCGCCAAGGTCTGCGAAACCCCGGGCGAGCTCCTCGACTTGCCCGCGGAAGAGGCCAAGGACGTGCAGGCCCTCGCGCGCGAGGCGACGCCCGATGATCTCCTGCGCCTCCACCAAGGCTTCGCGCAGGGCTTCGACGACGTGGCGCGCAGCGGCCAACCGCGCGCCGCCCTCGAGATGCTCCTCGTCCGGCTCGCCCGCCGCCCCCCGCTCCTCCCGATCGACGACCTGCTCGGCCGCCTCGGCGCCCTCGAACGCCGCCTCAGCGGCGCCGCTCCCGCGCCGAGTCGCGACCGCTCCCCCGCCCCCCGCGCCGAAGCCCCCCGCCTCGCCTCCGTCACTGCCCTCCCCGCGGCGGCCGTTCCCCCCCGCTCCGCCTCCGCTCCGTCTGCCCCTGCCCCTGCCTCTAGCTCTGGCCCTAGCCCTAGCCCTAGCCCTTCCCCTGCCTCG
>DASUGE010000416.1:0-5033 GCA_036274215.1 Polyangiaceae bacterium
GCGCCCACGAAGCCGGGGGTGCCGGCGGCGAGGATGCCGAGGTCCACGTCGCCGACGAGCGGCACCTTCTTCGTGTGGACGGCGAGAATGCCCTCGCGGCCGCGGATATCGGGGCGGGGCACGGTGATGCGACGGTCGAAGCGGCCGGGCCGCAGAATGGCCGGGTCGAGCACGTCGGGGCGGTTCGTCGCCGCGACGATGATGACGCCCTCGTTCGATTCGAAGCCGTCCATCTCGACCAGCAGCTGGTTCAGCGTCTGCTCGCGCTCGTCGTGACCGCCACCGAGGCCGGCGCCACGGTGACGACCGACGGCGTCGATCTCGTCGATGAAGATGATGCAGGGAGCATGCTTTTTCCCCTGCTCGAACAGGTCGCGCACGCGGCTCGCGCCGACGCCCACGAACATCTCGACGAAATCCGAGCCGGAGATGCTGAAGAACGGCACGCCCGCCTCCCCAGCGATGGCGCGAGCGAGCAGCGTCTTGCCGGTACCGGGCGGGCCCATCATGAGGACCCCCTTCGGGATACGGCCACCGAGCCGCTGGAACTTCTTCGGGTCCTTGAGGAAGGCGATGATCTCTTCGAGCTCGTCCTTGGCCTCGTCGATGCCGGCCACGTCGGCGAACGTCACCTTGTTCTGGGACTCGCTGAGCAGGCGCGCGCGGCTCTTCCCGAAGCTCATGGCCTTGCCCCCACCCGCCTGGAGCTGGCGCATGAAGAGGTAGAACATGACGATGACGAAGAGCATCGGCAGGAGGATCTGCAAGAGCGGCGTGAGGAAGGAGCCGCCCTCGTCCTTCTGGAACGTGACCTTGACGCCGTGGGTCAGAAGGTCTTGCGCGCTGTCTTCGGTCGGGCCGACCGTGCGACCCTTTTCTTGAGCGCCCTTGCCGGTCGGGTTCTTGACCGTGAAGCTATAGTCACGATCGCGAATTTCGACTTCGTCGATGTGACGTTGGTCGCGCGGCGCTTTCACGAGCGCCATGAAGTCGCTGTACGCGTACTCGGAGCGCTGTGGCCCGTCCTGATCGTTCAAGAACTGCCAGATCGCCAAGAAGGCGACGATCAGCACCACCCAGAGCAAGAGCGTCTTGTGCGGTTGTCTCACGCGAACCTCGAGCTAACAGCATGGCACCGGAGCGCGTTTTCGTCACCCCCTGAATTCGGCGAAACCGCTCCCCGCTCACGCGCTTTTTGGGGCCGCGCTCTCGTTGCTTTTTGGGGCCCCCGCCCCAAAAATCCCAAAAATGGTTTCGGAAACTCCGCACGCGCGACCCGCGTACGGGCGAGATAGGAGGCGCAAGCAAGGCTCATGCGCTTCACTACGGGCACCGCCCGGCGAAGCTAAGGTTTTCTTGGGCGCTCTTGAGCCAAAAGGTGTGGTCTGAGCGTCACACGATCGAGGGCGAGCGTGCGGCCGCCGGGAAGCCAGATTCGCGCCTTGCGCGAGCGGTGCGAAACGGCACGCGCCAGCTGTTTTCGCTGCGCTCGCCCCAGCGGGATCGGCCCCACGTCGACGGCGTCGCCGTCCGGAGTGCCGAGCGCGTCCGCGAGGGCATTCAAATGCTCGACGATGCCGGGCGAGAACTCGGTGAGCAGGGGCAAAAGCTCCTCGCGCACACGGACACGCTGGTAGCGCCGATCGCGATTCGACGGATCCTCGGCGAACGGCACGCGATGCCGGCCGAGGTGCAACAGCACGTCGGCGCGGCAAGCGCGAAGGAGTGGACGCACTCGCTCGCCGGCACGCGGCGGCAGCGCGGCGAGACCCCGCGGCCCCGAGCCGCGAAGCAGGCGCAGGAGCACCGTTTCGGCGCGGTCGTCGGCGTGGTGCGCCGTCGCGAGGAGATCCGCCCCAGCAGCCCGCTGCGCCGCTTCGAGTGCGGCGTAGCGGGCGCTTCGAGCGCGTGCTTGCAAATTGCCGCCCGGCGTCACGGACAAAACGGTGCGCGCGAAGGGCACTCCGAGATTCGCCGCATGCCGCTCGGCGAGGTCGAGCTCCCGGGCGGCCTCGGGTCGCAGCCCGTGGTCGACGCCGTGGGCGACGAGCCTGAAGCCGAGCTTCGGTCCGAGCCGGGCGAGCACATCGAGCAGCGCCATGGAATCCGGTCCGCCCGAAATCGCGCACAGCACCCGCGCCCCGCGCTCGAGACCGCACTCTTCGCGGAGCGTGCGCGAAGCCAAGGTGATGAGGGTCGGGGGGTGGGAGCGCGGCACGTGCCGCGATAGTACTCTCAGGCCATGCGGACGAAACGCCGCTGGGGAGCTCTGATCGCCGCCCTGCTGGCCTGTGCGACGACGAGCCGCGCGGTCACGTCGCGACCGGGGACCTCGGTGAGCCTCCCGGAGGGCGCACCAGGTATCGGCTTCGACGATCTCAGCTACTCGGCCAAGCTGCACCGCGTGCTCGCACCGTCGGGACGGAGCGGGCGGCTCAACCTCGTCGATCCGGCGAGCCTGCGGGTCACCTCGATCGCCGGCTTTTCCGCGCGCACCAGCTACGAGGGCGGGCACGAGGACGGCCCCACCTCCGTCGCGGAAGCGGGCTCGAGGCTCTGGGTCACGGACCGGACGAGTCGCACGCTCGTGAGCGTCGACCCGCAAAGCCGCTCGCTCGGCAAGAGCGCGCCGCTCGGGCACGAGCCGGACTACGTCCGCTTCGTCGCCGCGACGGGCGAGCTCTGGATCACGGAGCCGGACGCCGAGCGGATCGAGATCATGAGGCTTACGGCCAACGGCACCTCGAGCGCGGCGGGCACGATCACCGTGAAGAACGGCCCGGAGTCGCTGGTCGTCGACGAGCGTCGCGGGCGCGCCTACACGCACCGCTGGAAGCGCTCGACGCTCGCCATCGACGTGAAGACGCGAGCGATCGTCGCCGAGTGGCCGAACGGCTGCAGCGCGTCGCGCGGCATTGCGCTCGACGCGGCGCGGGGCTTTCTCTTCGTCGCGTGCCGCGAGGGTGCGGTGGCGGTGCTCGACGTGGCCCACGACGGCCACATCGTCTCCACGCTGCGGCAAGGCTCGGGCTTCGACGTGATCGGCTACAGCCAAAAGCTCGGGCACCTTTATCTGGCGGGCGGCGAATGTGGTTGCTGGCTCATCCTCGGCGTGGATAGCAACGGGAAGCTCGCGCGCCTCGAACGGGGAAACGCTCCCGCCGCGACGCATTGCGCGACGGCGGACGATACGGGGCACTTCTGGGTGTGCGACCCGAAGGCGGGACGGCTGCTGCGGTTCGACGACACGCATCCGGGCTCGAACGGATGAGGCGAGCGCGGGTCCGAGCGTCGGGCGCCCGCATCGCGGGAGCGCTGGCCGCGGCAGTTTGCGTCACTGCGAGCTCGAACGCGTTCGCATACCGGCCCTTCGACGGCACCGACGCCGCCGTGGCGGCAATCGGCGAGCTCGAGGCGGAGGTCGGCAGCGCTTACGACCGAAACGTGGACGGGCGGTCGACGCTCGCGCTGCCGGCAACCGTGCTCAATCTCGGTTTCGCGCGGCACCTCGAAGCGGTCGTGGATTTCAAGCCGCTCCTCACGCTCGGCTCGGCGCCCGCTGGGGAGCGCTTCGAGCTCGCCGACACGGACGCGCTCGTCAAATGGGTGTTCGTGCCCGGTAGCTTGCAGGGGCAGCGTGGGCCGAGCCTCGCGCTCGAGACGGGCCCACTCTTGCCCGAGCTCAACGGCGATCCCGGCTTCGGGTACCAGGCGAGCCTCATCGTGTCGCAGCGCTCTCGTCCGCTGATCGCGCACGTGAACGCGCTCGGCGCCCTCTCGCGCACGGGAGCGCTAGCGTGCCTTGGCAGCCTCATCCTCGAGGGATTGCCTGCAAGCCGCGTGCGGCCGGTGACGGAGCTACTGGTCGGCGGCGAGCGGGGCGCGGGCCTCACGTACTCCGCGCTCGAAGGCGCGATCTGGACGCTCAGCGACGCGCTCGCGCTCGACGCGGCCGGCAGGGTGGCGCGCGAGGAGCATCGCGCCGTCTTCGAGGCGCGCGTCGGCTTCACCTGGGCCGTTGCGCTGTGGACGGCCGCGAACTGAAACGCGGCTAGAGCTCGAAAATCGCTGCGCGCTTTCGCTCTAGACCAGCTCGAACTCTTTGCAGAACTCGAGCGTCGTGGTCGCTTCGAGCCGAATGCCTTGGTGGGCTTCCGTCGGGTAGCCGTGCACGCAGGCGCGCGCCTCCGGCGAGAAATGCGCGCAGTGTTCGCACGTGAAGCGGAGCTTGAAGCGCTCGGCCTCGCTGCGGAGAAGGGCGTCGACGGTCGTCCTCACGAGCGCCTCAGTTGAATGGCTGCGCGGGCTGACCGCGCTGGAAGTAGAAACGAAAATACCCGGTCACCTGGCTCTGCAGGTTCGGATCGTCGGCGCCGGTACCCACGAGCTGGCGGGGGTCGGCGAACGTCGCGTCGAAGCTCGCCTCGGTCAGGCGATCCTCGGAGGATTCCTCGTTCGGGTCGCCGCTGAAGAGCGACTTGAAGGTGATGCTGCCCGCGATCGAGTAGACGGTGCCGTTCTCGACGTGGCAGCTGTCGTGAAGGTAGAGCGCGAGGCTCACCGGCGGCGGATCGGGATTGTAGACGATCGGGACACCGGGCGGAGAAACGCCGACCGGCATGCCGACCTTGGTCGCCTGCCCCACGAGCGCGCGCTGCGTGGGCAGATCGTTCACGAGCACCACGAGGCCGTCGGAGAGCTCCTCGATGTTGTCGCCGCGCTGCACGCGGATCTGGAGCGCGTCGCCGCGAAAGGAGTTCGCGCCGAAGAAGTCGGGGCCGAGGTCGAACTTGCCGTTGACGCAGCTCTCGACGTAGAGCCGCTGGCTGCGCACCCAGCCTTCCCCTTCGCCCACGCTGCAGCCGAGGCTCAGGGCACCGAGCGAAACGGCAAGCAACGCGAGGAGTGAGCGTTTCACGCCGACACCTCCGGTGCCGCCGCGGGTGCGCTCGCCGTCGCCGGGCTCGCCTGCTCGTCGCCCGACGCCGCGTTACTCGCTGCGACCGTCTCACGAATCACACCGCCGCCGAGGA
>DASUGE010000417.1:0-9326 GCA_036274215.1 Polyangiaceae bacterium
CGTCACGAGCGACAACCACGTCGTCGCGCGCGTCTACGACGACGCGGCGGCGAGCTTCGCGTTCGTGAAGGAGGTGTACCGCGGTCCGGGCGAGGAGATCGAAGCCGCGTTCGGCAACTTCGACGGCGATCGCTCACCCGAGCTCGCGTTCCTGATCGACGCAGGGTCCGACTTGGTGCTGGAGGTGCGCGACGACGCGGAGCGCGACTACGCCGTCTTGAAGCACCTCGAGAACGCGGACACCGGGCTCATCCGGGGCGAGGGGCTCGTCGTGGGCGGGCTCAGGCTCGAGGCCGGCAACTTCGACGGCGATCCGGCGGACGAGCTTTTGGCGTTCGCGGAAGGCTACGACACGGATACGGAGAGCGGCGGCTCCGGGCTCTACGTGCGCGGCCTGGACGACGCGGCGTCGGACTTCGCGTGGCTCGCCGGTACCCAGCGCGACCTGCCGCGCCCGCATCCGGACTCCAGCTACCGCTACACGCAGAACTGGGGCTTTCAGACGCTGGTCGCCGACTCGAACGGCGACGGTCAGGACGAAGCGTTCGTGCTGCTTCGCCAATCGGGCGACGACGGCAACGGGGACGAGATAGAGCTCTTTCGGCAGACGTTCGGCGACGAGAGCAAGACGTGGACCGAGGGTCAGCAGGTGGTCACGGTCGCGACCGGCGTGGGTTACCCGAACACCATGTCGATGGCGCGGGCCACGGGGCGCGACGACGGCTTCGGCGCCGACGTGATCGTGGCGGTCCGCGCCGGCGCGACCTTGTCGCCGTACCGCGTGCGCGCCGAAACCTCGCAGGAGAAGTGGATTTCGGTCTCGAGCGCGCTCCCCGTGCAGGCCGTGACGTCGGCGAGCCAACCCGTGTGGGCGACGAGCGGCGACTGGGACGCGGACAGCCTGCGCCTCCGGTACACGGGCCAGAAATGGCTCGAGCTGTCGCGCCCGCAGCCGATCATCGTCGTGGCGGCGCCGCCCCTCGTGGACGGTATCAGTCAAAATTACGACAACTCGGGGAGCGCGTACGGCACGGCGGTCTCTCACAGCACGGCGGTGGAGGAGGAGCACAGCTTCACCGAGAAGGTCACGATGTCGTTCGAGCTCACCGTGCCGGTGCTCGACTTCATCAGCGCGGGCGCGCACGCCGAGCTTTCCCGCCAGTTCACCGATACGCACACGACGACCGAGTCCACGAGCTCGAGCATCAGTTACGCGAGCACGTATCCCGACGACATCATCGTGTTTCGCGGCACGCTCTTCACGCGCTACGAGTACGTTGTGGTCGGCGGCGGCGAGCACGATCTCATCGGCACGAAAATGACGATCGACGTGCCGCTCGACCACAACACGTATAAATGGACGGTGCCGTTCTACAACGAGGTGCTCGGCAATCAGGGCTCGCCCATCGACGAGAGCGTCCTCCGGCACACCGCGGGCGACCCCACGAGCTACCCGACCGAAACCGAGCGCAACGCCCTCCATCCGCTGTGGGAGGCGTCCGAAGCGACGCCCGTGCAGCAGGGCTCGGGCATCACGCAAACCACGATCGACCTCACGACGGAGAGCACCAGCGGATCGAGCTACACGACCTCGAGCGAGTACGGCGGTGAGGTCGGCATGTTCGTCTCGGCGGGCTACTCGCAAGGCTGGGACGACACGAAGGCGTACTCCGTGACGACGGGCAAGGAGACGCACTTCGTCGGCACGGTCGGCGACATCGACGAGGGCAAAGACTACAAGCACTACCTCTACAACTACGGGCTCTTCGTGTACGAGACGAAGCTCGCCGGCGGCGAGAGCGTGCAGGTCCTCAGCTACTGGACGGAGCCGCTCGGCGACGGATTCAAGAAGTAATTCGAGGCACTCGCAGGCCCGTCAGGAACCTCCGGGTCCCGGCCGCTGTCGGTCGTGCATGGCCTTGCGCTGCTTTGCGCGCCTCGACCCCGGTGCCAGGGCTCCGCCCGATTCCGGTCGCGACGGCGCGGGCCGCTCGGTCTACTTTACCGGGGACCCTGCCCTGGGCTTTGACGTGACCGAGCCTGACGAGACGAACGAGCAGCGCTTCATCGAGCGGCTCTTGGCCCGCGACGAGCGCGCGTTCAACGAGCTCGTGCAGGCCTACGAGCAGCGCGTGTTTCGTTTGCTCTTTCGCATGCTCGGGCGGCGCGACGAAGCGGAGGACATGGCGCAAGAGGTGTTCGTGCAGGTGTTCAAGGCGATCGGCACGTTCCGCGGCGACTCGCGCCTCGGCACCTGGATTTACCGAATCGCGGTGAACCTCTGCAAAAACCGCATGAAGTACTTGTCACGCCGGCACGCCGGCGAGCAGGACGAGCTCGAGCCCGCCGCGGAGCGTTTGCCGCTCAGTGAAGGCAAGGGCGTCACGCTCGGCGAGACGACGCGCCCCGATCAGCTGGTCGAGGGATTCCAGCTCGAACGGGTCGTGCAGGCGTGCATCGCGGAGCTCGACGCCGACTTCCGCGAGGTGCTCGTGCTGCGAGACGTGGAAGACTTGAGCTACGAGGAGCTGTGCGAGGTCACGGGCCTGCCCGAGGGGACCGTGAAGAGCCGGCTGCACCGGGCGCGCGGCATGCTCAAAGCGGCTGTCGGCAAGAAGCTGGGCGAGAAGGTCGAATGACGAGCGAGGAACCATGAGCGAAACCTCCGACGACGTTCCCGATGTCGAGGACGAGCGCTTGCGCACCGCGTTGCGCTCGGCGCTGCGCGGCACCGAAGAGCCGCCCGACGTGCTCGCCGGGTTTCAGAAGAAGGTGCGCGAGCGCAGCGAAGGAAAGTTCTACGCCGACGGCTGGAGCACCGCGCGCCATCCGCCCGTCAACACGTACCTCGTGACCGGGATCTTGATGCTGCTCGCGCTCGGCGTGATCTACGCGTTGCTCGCGCCGCTCTCCGGGCAGCCGTCGCGCGTCGAGAACGAAGCCGCGCCCGTGAACGTGGTCGCTCCGGCACCGAAGTAGCGCGCCGCCGCGCTCATCGCTCGACGACGTGGCGTCCCGCGAGGCTCCGCGCGGCGAGGTCGCCGGGCGTGCCCGTCGTGCGCAGCCTGAGCTCGCCCGCTTCGGCAAGCGTGACGAAGTCGTCGTCGAACACCGCCTGATCGGTCGGGTCCCAGACGTGAAGGTCGACGACGGGCCGATCGCTTCGGATCACGACGCTGCCCGGCTCCACGGTCGCGAGCAGGCGCGGTGCGACGAGTCGCGCCTGCTTCGGCTCGGTCAGAAGTCGAAACGTTTTAGTACCGGAAAAGCTGGCTGTTACGAGCGTCTCTGCGCGGGGGAGACCCGCGAGCTCGAGCGTGAGGGCGAGGCGTCGCTCACCGGGCCCGAGCTCGACGCGTGCCTCGGCGTGCGCGACCCGCCGGCCGTCGAGGAGCGAGCGGGCTTCGAGCGTGGCCTGCTCGGTGATGCCCTCGAGGCGATTGTCGAGCGCGACGTGGAGCCGCGCCTTCTCGCCGTCGATGACGATGCTGGCGAGGGCGGGCGCGAACAGGCGCCGGAGCTCGAACGCCGCCGCCTTGTAGCGACCCTCGCTGTCGACCACCGCCCAGCTTTGCGCAGGCCAGCAATCGTTGAGCTGCCAGACGAGTGCGCCCTTGCAGACGTCGCCGCGGCGAAAGTGCTCGATGCCGTGTCGCAACGCATCGCGCTGGTTCAGCTGCGAGAAGTACGTCCACTCCTCGAGATTCGTCGCCGGCGGGTAGTGCAGCGCCACGAAGCCGATGAAGGTGTCGTAGCCCTTCAGCGTCTTGTCGTGCCAGCGCGCGGCCGGGTGCCTCACGTCGAGCGCGCCCGGGTCGGCGTGCGCGGGCAGGATCCGCTTCCAGGCGGCGGCGCTCGGTGCCGAGGCAAAGCCGAACTCGGACACGAAGCGACCGCTGGAGTCGTCGTAAAACTTCCAGTCGCCGCGCCCGTGCCACACGTCCCAGTAGTGTTGGTCGCCCGAGCCGCCGCCGTTGGCGAGCGTCCCTGCCGTGCCGCCCCAGGGTGACGAGGGCACGTAGGGACGACTCGGATCGAGCTCGGCGAGCACTTGCGGGAGGACGCCGTCGTAGAGCTTGTCGCCGTAGTAGCGAGGCGGGTGCCGCGTGGGATCGTCCCACCCGGTCTCGAACATCATGCGGTTCTCGTTGTTGCCGCACCAGAGCGCGAGGCTCGCGTGGGAGCGCAGGCGCCGCACGTTCTCGCGTGCTTCGCGGCGCGCTGTTTTGAGCGCTTCCGCGTCGTCCGGGTAGTAGCTGCACGCGTAGGGGAAGTCCTGCCAGACGAGGAGGCCGAGCTCGTCGCAGAGCTCGTAGAAGTCGTCGCTCTCGTAGAGCCCGCCGCCCCACACGCGGAGCATGTTCATGTTGAGCGCGCGCGCTCGCTCGAGCTTTTGTCGCAGGCGTTCGCGATCGACGCGCGCCGGGAACGAGTCGTCCGGGATCCAGTTGCCACCGACGCAGTAGATGCGGTGCCCGTTCACCTCGAGCTCGAACGACTCGCCGTGCCGATCGGGCTCGCGCACGAGCTGGATCCGCCGCAGGCCGATGCGCGTGACGCGCTCGTCGAGCACCCGTCCGCCGGCATCGCCCGCGGCGTACATGCGGCTTCTCAGCGTGAGCAGCGGCTGCGCGCCCAGTCCCGCGGGCCACCAGAGCGCGGGCTCGGCCACGCGCACGGTCGTGCCGTCCGCGACGTGCGCCGCGATGCCTTCGAGCTCGTGCACGACCACGCCGTCGCCTTCGAGCTCCGAGAAGGCGCAGAGCTCCACGGAGCCGTCAGGCCGGTGGTTCTGCTCGACGGCTACGTCGAGCAGCCGCCCCGCGTGCTCGATGAGCGTCACGGGTCGCCAGATACCGGCCGACACGAGGCGCGGCCCCCAATCCCAGCCGTACATGTATTGCGCCTTGCGCACGAACGCGCGCTCGTCGAAGCGCACGACGTCGTGCGCGAGGCCTTCGCTCGCGAGGTACCGCGCCCGTCGCTCGCGTCCGACGGCGACGGCGGGCTCGAAGTCGATGCGCAGTTCGTGCGTGCCCGGAGCGAGCCGCTCGCTCACGTCGAGCTCGAGGGCGAGAAACATGTTCTCGCTCTCGCCGAGCTTGATGCCGTCGAGCCAAACGCTCGCGATGGTGTCGAGCCCGTCGAAGCGGAGCAGCCGCACGGGCAGCGCCGCGTCGGGCGTGAACGTGAAGAGCGTGCGGTAACTCCAGCGCTCGGCGTCGATCCACTGGGCCCCGAGCTCCTTGAGCTCGACGAACGGGTCGGCGATCACCCCCGCCGCCGTCAAATCGGTGTGCACGTAGCCCGGAACCTGCGCGGGCAGCCACTCGAGGCGCGAGTAGCCGAGGCTCCCTTTTGCCTCGAGCCAGTGCGGGCAGGCGAGCTGCCAGCCCTCATGAAGGGGGGTCCGACGCACCACGGCGTGGCGAACGTATCACGACGCGAGCGGCCGGGTGCTCGCGCTCCGAGGCGAGAGCCCTTGCCGCGCGTCGCTCGGATCGCCCCCGAGCTCTTGGATCACGAGCAGCGTGGCGTCGTCGTCGAGCTTGAAGCCTTCGAGCGCCTTCAAGAGATCGTCGAGCACCTGCTGCGCCGACTTGCCCTTGGCGGTCGCCAGCGCGGCGCGCATGCCCTTCGTGTCGAACATGTGACCGTCGCGCGTGGCCTCGGTCACGCCGTCGGTATGCAGGATCAAGAGGTCGCGCTTCCGCAGCGTGAGCTCCTGCGTCGTGAACGCGCCGTCCGCGTCGGGCTTGAGGCCGAGCCAAATGCCGGCGGTCTCGAGCGTTTCGATCTCGTCCGTGTCGGCGCGGTAGACGAACAGATCCGTGTGTGCCCCGGCGAAGACGATCTTGCCGGCGGCGTCACGGCGCAACGCCGTGATGGTCATGTACTTGTCCTCCCCGAGCTGACGGATGTTCTGCGTCAAGACCGAGTTCACCATCACGAGCAGCCGGTCGGGCATGATTTCCGGGTCCTGCTCGAGCGTGGTCCGCACGGCCGTCTGACACATCATCATGATGAGGCCGGCAGGCACGCCGTGGCCCGACACGTCGCCGATCAGGATCCATTCGTGCGTCTTCGTGTGGACGACGTCGTAGTAGTCGCCGCCGACCTGGTCGGCCGGCTTCATGCTGGCGGCGACGTCGCAGCCGGCGAGCACGGGAGCGCTCGGCACGAGAGCTTCCTGGATGCGGCGCGCGAGCTTCATCTCACCCCAGAGCGCGTCGAGCGCACGATTGAGCTCGGCCGTGCGCGCCGCGACGCGCCGCTCGAGGCCGGCGTACACCTTGCGGAGCTGTAGTCCGGCGAGCCCGACCGCGACGGCCAGAATCATCGACCACGCGTACAGGATCTTCCGATACTGGTCGGCGGTCGCCGCGGCTTGCCCGAACAGGCCCTGGTACACGCGCTCCACCGTGCGCAGGCGTTCGCTCACGTCGTCGTTCGAGGCGCGCCTGAGCCAGCCGTCGACCGAAGGATGCCGGTCGGCGATCACGCGCGCGTGGGCCAAAAGCAGGTCGAAATCCGTCGCCACCTCGCCCTCGAGATCGCTCCGTTCTCCCGCGAGGCGCCCGATGGCCGCCACGTGAGCGTCGCGCGCGCCCCGATCCCCGATCAGGTCGTAGACGAGCGCGGCCCGCACGAGCGCGTTGATGTCGTGGCTGCGTGCGGCGCCGGCCTTCTCGCCGAGCGCGGCGATGACCTCTTCCGCCGCGGTCGGCAAGTAACGGAGCGAGTTCTTCAGCACCGAATTTTCGGCCTTGAAGTGCTCGAGGGCGCTGCGCCGCTCGGCCACGCTCTTGTCGAGCTCCACGAGGGCGCGCTCGAGCTCGGGAGTCGTGCCGACGACGGCGCCCACGCGCTCGTGGACGGCGGCGAGCGCGGCGACGAGCTCGAGCTCCGAGCCCGTGAGCGGATCGTACTGGTTCAAGAGACCGAAGCGCGCGGCCAGCACCTGCTCGGAGAGCTGGCGATCGAGGTGGCGCACCCGGCCGAGACCTTCGACCGCGCGCGCGTGCGCGTCGAAATCGGCCGAGCGCGAGCGCAGGTACAGAAACGCCGAGACGCCGAACGCCAGCGCAAAGAGCGCGGCGATCACGACGAACCAGCGCTTGCTCGACATGGCTAGATCTTGCTCCCCGCAGGCGCCTGCTCGCCGGAGAGTGAGCTCAAAAACGCAATGATCTCGCGCACCTGCTCATCACTGAGCTTGCGGCCCAGCTGGTAGCGCGCCATCACCTGCACGGCCTGCGTGAGCGTCGCGGCGGAGCCGTCGTGGAAGTACGGCGCCGTATGGATCACGTTGCGCAGCGACGGCACGCGGAACACGTAACGATCGGACTCGTTGTGCGTGACGTTGTAGCGCCCGTAGTCGGCGTCGCTCACGTGCCCGCGGTCCTTGAAGTAGTCGCCGAGCACGCCGAAGCGCTGGAACATGTTGCCCCCCACGTTGCGGCCCTGGTGGCAGGCGATGCAGCCGACCGACTTGAACATCTCGTAGCCGGCGCGCGCCTCCGAGCTGAGCGCCTTCTCGTCTCCCGCGAGGAAGCGATCGAAGGCCGAGCCACGCGTGAGCAGCGTGCGCTCGAAATCGGCGATGGCACGGCGAACGTTCGCTTCCGTGACGCCGCCGGGCAGCGCGGCGAAATCCGCGACGTAGCTCGGGTCCTTCGCGAGCGCCGCGAGCACCTTGCTCCAGCTCGAGCCCATCTCGATCGGATTCGTGATGGGGCCGCCGACCTGCTCCTCGAGCGTCGCGGCGCGCCCGTCCCAAAACTGCACGAAATTCAGTGAAGAATTGTAGACGGTCGGCGCGTTGACGAGGCCCAGCTTACCGCTCACGCCGAGCGAGAGCGGCTTCGCGTCGACGCCGCCCTTCCCCAAGTCGTGACAGCTCGAGCACGACACCTTGTCGTCTCCCGAGAGACGCGGCTCGTGGAACAGGCGCCGCCCGAGCGCCACCACGCGCGGGTCGAGCTGGGGCACCGCCGGGAGCGCCTCGAGCGGCTCGCGGCTCGTCGTGCGCGGCGCTTCCACCGGCTTCTGCTCCGCGACGGCTCCGGTCGAGGAGGTGCTCTTCCCGCACGACAGCAAGGTGCACGCGAGCCCGAGCGCCCGGGCCGCTCGTCCGAAGCCGGAGGCGCGAGTCATTCTCCCGTGCAGGGTCGTTCGGCGACGATCTGGAGCTGGGGAGCCTCGAAGCTGCACGACAGGCGGAAGCCGCCTTCGAAGGCCATGCGCAAGAGGCCGAGCTGGGCGCGCGGGAGCGAGGGGTTCGCGAAGAGCTCCTGCAGTCGCGCGCGATAGAGCTCCTTGATGTCGGAAACCGTCATTTTTTGCACGATCTCCGTGACGCGCCTGGCATCCTCCGGCGACGTGACGCGATTGACGGCGCGGACGCGCACCTGGCCGTCCTCGATGCTCACGCCGATGGTGCCGACGTTGAGCTCGTCGGCGCTGCCGCTGTACTTGATGAGGTTCTCGCCGAGCTCGCACACGGCGAGCGTCACGGCCTCACGGCATTCCGGCGTGCAGTAGGTGACGGCGAGCTCCGCGAAGCGGCGCGCGTCCTCCACGGCCGCTTCGCGTCGCGGCAACTTCAGCGTCCGCTCGGCCTGCGGAGTGACGCTCACGATGCGGCACCCCCGCTCGCACGGGACTCGACGATCTCGACCGTGCTGGGGGCCAGAGACTTCAGCACCGAGAAGCTCAGTCGGTGCCAGGTGACGGCCGGGCTCGTCTTGAAGGCGAGCGTGTAGCCGGCGTGGGCGGCGCGCGAAATCCAATCGACGAACGCGCGAATCGCCGACGAGTTCACGAACGAGAGCGCCTCGACGTTCACCTCGAACGTCGCTGTGCGCGCGGCGACGATCTGGGCGTGCAAATCTTGCAGCAGGCGCCGGAACTCGGTTTGGGCGGTCGGCGTACTGAGCGTGCCGCTCAGCGTCAGCTCCGTAGGACGGCTGAGCTCCACAGTGAGGGTTTCAACGGAGACTTTTTCGCCCAGCTTAATGCCCATCGTGACCTGCCCTGCGAGCAAGAATGCCCCTCGTGCTCGGGGCCGTCAAACGGGCCGGCTGGGAATCGGGCGCGCCGCGTTAGCGCACAAGGTGCGACACGTGCCGAGCCCGCGGCTGCCGGGGCCTCCGCGCGGTGCCGCTACTCGATCCAGCGTGCGATCACGCAGGTGATGTTGTCGGGGCCGCCGTTCTCGTTCGCGGCGTCGATCAGGGCCTGGGTCGCGGACGGGAGATTCGGTGCCCGCTGCACGAGCTCGAGCACCCGCTCGTCGCTGAGCGGCCCGCACAAGCCGTCGCTGC
>DASUGE010000418.1:0-11398 GCA_036274215.1 Polyangiaceae bacterium
CGTCACGGTGTGGTCGTCGCGCATGGCGCTCGAGGACATCAACGCCGCGGGCGGGTTGCCTGTGGGAGACGATGGTGAATCGCGCCCGCTCGTGATGGTGGTGTGCAACAGCAACGAGGACGAGCACAAGGGCGTGATCAAACGCGGGATGAGCCACCTCGCGGACGACGTCCGGGTCCAATCGGTCTTGGCGACGCTCCGCCCCCGTGATCTCCAGCAAGCCTTCGAAGACCACATCGCCAAGAAGATCTTCTTTTTGAGCCCCATCTCGCTGACGAGCACGATGACGGACTCGCAATACCCGAACGGCGACCTGGTCTGGAACCTGCTCGGTCAGCCGAGCGATTTCGCGCCGGCCTACGCCAAGCTCCTCGAGCATCTCGAGACGTACCTCCGGAAGGTGCGGTCGATCGACGACGACACGCCGATCAAGGTCGCCGTCGTCACGACGGACGACGACTTCGACGCCGATCTCTACCAGTTCGTCTACCCGCGCCTGCGCTTCAACGGCCTGTCTTCGGCCAAAAACGCCATGGATTCCAACTTGGCGGTGGTGGAGCTCGAGGCCGCGGACCCCGACATCAAGGCGGCCGTCGACCAGATCATCGCGTTCAATCCCGACATCATCGTCTCGGCTGCGGGCGATGTGATGACGCAGGGCGGACTCATCGCCCAGGTCAGGTCGTTCTGGGCGTCGACGGGCCGACCCGAGGGGGAGCGACCGTACTACATCCTCTCCCCGTACAACGCCGGCGACTTGGGCTCGCTCATCACGTTCATCGACAGCCTCGCCGCGCCCGAGGAGTTCATGGGCATCAGCGCGGCCTCGGCAGCCGATACGACGCTGCAAAACGCGTACGCCTCGCGCCTGCGCAAGGCGCACCCGATGGTCAACACCGACACCGGGAACTACTTCGACGCGGTCTACACCCTCGCGTACGCGATGGTCGCCGCGCACGCTCCGCTCACGGGCCCGAACATCGCGGCCGCCATGCCGAGCCTGCTCGAGGGCGAGCCGTTCGGCACACGCCCCGACGAGATCGAAGACACGCTCGCGTGGCTCGTCGAGCCGGAGCAAACCATCGCGCTCTCGGGAACGCTGGGCCCGCCCGACTACGATCCTGAGACGGGCGTGCGCGCCGCGACGCCCGCCGTCTTCTGCTTCGACCGCCAGGGCATCGTCACTCTCGAGGATCAGGTGCTGCGCTACGACCGCGAGAAGGACGAATTTACCGGGACTTACCCGTGCATCCAGAACTTCGCGCCGTAGTGCGGCGACGAGCCGCCACGCTCGGCGTCCTCGTCGCCGGTCTGGGAGTCCCTGCGTGCGAAGGCGCGCGGACGGTGGATCGCGTCGCTGCGCTGCGCGAACCGGTGGTGGACGGCGAGCGGTCGCCCGCGGGCGGGGTCGAAGACGCGGTGCTGCTCTTGCGCACCGAGCTCGACGGCGACGAGCTGATCTGTAGCGCGAGCTTGGTGGCGCCGAACCTCGTGGCGACGGCGCGTCACTGCGTGTCGTATCTCGGACGCGGCATCTTCTCGTGCACGGCTCAAGGCGAGCTCGTGAGCGTCGACTCGGGAGCGGGCGAGCTCGGCACGCACCTCGAGGCAGCGAAGCTCGAGTTCTTTTCGGGCACGACGCCACGCACCGAGCCAATCGCGTACGGCGAAGAGGTCCTTTCGACGCTGTCCGAGACCATCTGCACGAACGACATCGCGTTCGTGGTGCTTGATCGGGCCGTCGACCTGCCGGTTCTCCCGCTGCGACTCGAAGGCAAGGCCAAGCGCGGCGAGCTCGTCACGCTCGTCGGCTATGGCCTCGACAACGCGATGAGCCAAACCAACAAGCTCGATTACGAGACGCAGCCCCGCACGCAAAACGACGAGCTCGTGATCGCCGACGTAGGCCCTTTGCAAAGCGGGCAGGTCTCGACGATCCCGCCGCGCTCACTGCTCGTCGAAGGGCCCGCGGGCTGCCTCGGCGACAGCGGCGGCCCGTTGCTCGCTCGTGAGACGGGCGCCGTCCTGGGCGTTTACTCGCTCCTCGGCGGCGAGAGCTGCCTTCAGGCGGATGCGCGCCATCTGTTCACGCACGTGCCGCTGTTTCCGCTCCTCACGGAGCAGGCCTTCGAAGCCGCCGGCGCCGAACCGACGCCCGAGCCCGTCACCGAGCCAAGCGGTGAAGGCGGCGGCGCTGGCGAGGGCCCGGGTGCCAGCGGCGGAACGACCGCGACGGGCGCAGGAGGCAGCGCCGGCGACGCGGGAGAAGCGACGCTCGGGAGTGAGGGCGGCGCGGGAGCTGCGGAGCCCGGTGCCGCTGGTGAGCCGGCCACGGGAGGTACGACGGCCGCTTCGGGCGGCGCCACCGGAACGAGTGGCGGCGCGGGCGTCGGCGATACACCGCCCAAGGAACCAGCACACACCCCGCGCGACAACGGTTGCACCATCGCAGCGAGCCCGGGGCACGAAGTCCCGCGAGGTGCGTTGCTCGTCACGCTCGCCACATACCTCGCGAGCGGTGTACGGCGCTTCCGCCGGCGCTAGTGTCGGGCTCCAGCGCTAGCGCCGGTTCGCCAAGGGATCTTCGTCGTCACCCGGCGCGGCGGGAGCGGCCTTTCGTGGCTTTGCGGCCGCGGGCGCATGCGTCTTCGTGCCGGTAGTGACGGGCGCAGCGACCTTCGCAACGGGCGGCGGCGCGACGGACGCCGACGGTGCCGGCGTCGCCGCGCTCGGAGCCGGCGCCGTCGCGACGGGCGCCGCCGGCGGAAGCACCGCGACGGGCGCCGTAGCGGTCGCTGGCGCGGGGACACTCGGCTGGGCCGCGTTGGCGCGCTCTCCGGGTGGCGGCGTGATGTCTCTGCGTCCGCCGAGGCCATACACGCCGAGTCCCGCGACCACGAGCGCAGCGAGCGCCCCCGCCAGCACGAGCGTGCGCCGCGAGCGACGCGTCCCCGACTGCGATTTCCCCCAGTGCATCTGCGTGTCCTTGTCTCGGTCGCGTCGCTCCGAAGGCGAAATTGGGCTGACCGGCGCCGCTTCCGTGTCCGCCGAGTCGGCCGGCGCCGGGACGCTCGAGCTCTTGAGCGTCGTCGAGCTCGGGTCTTGCGGAGCGAGGCTCGTACGCAAGATGCCGGCGATGCGCGAGATCGAGCGCCGCGACTCGACGGGCGCGAAAGGGCGCAGGGCCTCGGCGAAATCGGCGACCGTCTGGTAGCGATCGTCCGCCTTTTTTTCGAGGCAGCGGCGGATGACCGCCTCGAGCTCTGCGGGCACGTCTTTGCGCATCTCCCGCAGGCTCGGCATCGGATCCGCCGCGGCCGCGGTGAGCACCTCGAGCGGAACGTCGCCGACGAACGGCGTCTCGCCACCCAAAAACTCGTAGAGGACGACGCCGAGCGCCCAGATGTCGGTCCGCGTGTCGACCGTCTTCGGGCGACGCGCCTGCTCGGGCGACATGTACGCGGGTGAGCCGAGGAACGATTGCGCCGCCGTGAGGCTCGGCGAAGCGCCCCCGGACCCCGACTGCGACTTGAGCGCCTTCGAGATCCCGAAGTCGAGCACCTTCACGAGCGGCGAGCCGTCGGGACGATGGGTCAGAAACAGGTTCGCCGGCTTCAGATCGCGATGGATCACGCCGAGCGCGTGCGCTTCGGCGAGCGCTTCGCAGGCCTGGAGGACGTAGTCGATGGCGACGCCGATCTCGAACGTCTCGCGCGCCTCGAGCTCCTGGGCGAGATCGCGCCCCGACAGAAACTCCATCACGAGGTACGGCGCGCCGTCGGCGAGCTCGCCCACGTCGATCACGCGGGCCACGTGCTCGCTCTGGATCCGCACGGAGGCGCGCGCCTCGCGCAAGAAGCGCTCCACGGCGTCCGGATCTTCCGCCAGCTCCGGGACGAGCAGCTTCACCGCTACCCGCTGCTCGAGCTGCTCGTGAATGGCCGCGACGACGTAGCCCATCCCTCCCTCGCCGAGGATGCGCTCGACCCGGTACTTGCCGGCCAGAAGGTCGCCCTCGGACACCATTGGGCACCAAGCATACCACGGCGACGCTCACGCGACCCGGCGCTCTAAGATCGCGCAACCGCGCGCACTTGGCGCGTTTCGGTAACTATTCGCAGACGGCCGTGGCGCTCGTGAACATGGTGCAGGTGCTCGCCGAGCAGCTACACGTGCCCGCGACGCACGTCGTGAGGCCCGAGGATGTAAGGCCGGCGCAGTCCTCGTTGACCTGGCAGCCGCAGACGCCCGTCGCTACGTCGCAATGGCTCGTGCCAGGGCCGCCACAATCGTCGTCGCCGGTGCAGCCGCCGCACTTACCGGTGGTGGGGTTGCACACGGGGCCGCGCGCGTTGTTGCCGGTCGCATCCTCGCAGAAGCTCGGATCGGACGTGCAACCAAGGAAACACTGGTGGGCGTCGCAGCGCCCGGCGGTTTCCACGCAAACGCTCACTACGTCGGTGGTGCCGAACTTCGTCAGGTCGGTGGGCGCGCCGCCGAAGACGCAGCCACTATCGGCAGGGCTCAAGCAGAGACCAGCCCCCGCGACTTCCATGCAGAGGTCGCCATAGTTGAAATACGGACACTGCGCGTCCTGAGTGCACGGCGCAGCCGGCAGGCCCGTGCTGAACAAGCCGATGCAATCCTCTTTGATGTTGCACGCACGATCGGGGTCCAAACAGAGCCCACTGACGCACGTGATGCCGGGAGGGTCACAGTCCTCGTCCGCGTCGCACTCGTAGCTGCACAGCTTCGGCGACGGCAGAGGTCCGCCGCTGCCGGCTTCGCCGCCATTGTTTCCGGCGTCGCCACCCGCGCCCGCGCCCGACGCGCCGATCGTTCCGCCCGTGCCGTTGTCTCCGGCCGCTGCCGCTGCACCAGCAACGTTCTCTCCCGCGCCGCCGCCCGTCCCACTGCCACCTTTGCCGGAGGTACCGCCCTTACCGGAGGTGCCACCTTTGCCGGACGTGCCGCCCTTCCCTGCCGAGCCGCCGTCGAGGCCGCTGCTTCCGCCCTTGCCGCTGGTGCCGCCCTTACCGCTGGTCGTGCCGCTTTCGCCACCGTCGGTCATCGAGCCGCCTTTGCCGGCGCCGCCACCTTTTGCCCCGCTACCGGCGCTGCCGCCCGTTCCCGACACCGTGTCGTCGTCGCCGTCGCAGGCGGTGAACGCGAGTGAACCCAACACGAAAAGCCCAAGCAATGTAGCGGCAGACCTCATCGCGACGCTCCCTTCACCCGGCGCTTATACGCCGACCGCGTCCGCGCTCGCAACACTCGCGTCGCGCACCCGCACCTCGCCCGACCCGTTTGCGCAAAACGCGCGTCAGATGCGACACACGGCTTGCGGCGAGCGGCGCGCCACTGCAGCGGAACGCGGCGGTCTACTCGTACTGAATTTCGTAAACGTCGAGGCTACCGGGGGAACCGTCGAGTGCGCGCGACCGGATCTCGATCTGATCGAAGGCGTCGTTGAACGTGCCCCACCGGTAATCCTCGAGCCAAACGTGGTCGACAGTGTCTTCATGGTACACCGCGCCCGACGCACCGTTGTCGATCGTGAAGGCGACCTCGACGGGTTGACCATACGACTCGTAGTCGACACCGAACGCCACGGGGTACTCGGCCGCCGCGAACTTGAAGAAGACCGCGCCCACCTGATCCCTTGCCGTGAACGAGAACGACGCGCTCGCCACGCTCGCGTCGGCGGACCACGCGCTGACGAGCGTCTCGGTCGCATCGCTGCTCGTTTCGTCGAGCGCAAAGACGCCGGCCGTCGTGCAGCACGAGGGACAGGTCGTCACGAGCGCGCAAGCGTCGGGCTTCTCGCTGAGGTCGATGCCGCCGGAGCCGCTCGTGCCGCCGGTGCCGCCCGTGCCGCCCGTGCCGCCCGTGCCGCCCGTGCCGCCGGTGCCGCCGACCGGAGGCGGATCGTTCGTCATCAGCTCGACGACGAGCGGCCCGTGGCCGTTCAACTGACTCGCGCTCCATCCGCCCGTCACGGGCGCCGTGCGATCCTTGAACATGCACGTCGAGTCGGTGCAGCCGTCGAGCTTCCACGCGGCCCAGCTGATGTTCGCGTCGTCCATCCAGTCGTGCCAGGCGCGCGCTTCGGAGTCGCAAACGACGCCGTCGAGACCACCGTCGGCGTTCGCGGCGCCCCACTCCGTCACGAACAGCGGCAGCCCGCTCGCGAAAGCCGCCTGTGCGCGCGCGCGGAGCGGTGCTTGGTGGGTGCACGTGTAGAAGTGGAGGGTGTACATGAGGTTCGCGCCCGACAGCGGGTCCGCGGCCGCGGCGTCGACGTCCTGATCCCAATTCGGCGTCCCGAGCACGATCACGTTGTCCGGATCGTTCGCGCGAATCGCCGCGACCACTGCCTCGTGGTACGGTTTGAGCTGCGTCGACCAGTCGAGATCGAGCGGCTCGTTGAAGAGCTCGTAGATCACGTTCGGGTACGCTCCCCAGCGCGACGACATGTCGTCGAAGAAGGCGATCGCCTCGCTCTGGTGCTCGAGCGCCAAATGGTCATGCCAATCGATGATGACGTAGACCCCGGCATCGATCGCGTTCTGGACGATGGTGTTGACCCAGGCGACGTTCTTCGGCTTGTCGGCGAGGTAGGTGTTCTCGGTGTCGTCCGGCGAGTACACGCCCATGGCGATGCGGAAGACGCGCAGGTTCCAGTGGTCGCGCATCCAGACCAGCCCGTCCTCGTTCAGCGCGTAACCGGTGGGCTCCCAGTTGAGCCACATGCTGCTCATGCCCTCGAGCTTCACGGGATTGCCGTCGCCATCGACGAGATCGGTGCCGTTGACCGAGAGCTGACCATGGAGGTCCACGGGGGTCGGCCCGCCGCTGGAACCGCTCGAGCCACCTTGAGCCGCGGCGCCGCTGCCCCCATTGCCGTTGTTGCCGCTGCCGCCGTTGCCGTCGCTCCCGCTGCCGCCTCGGCCGACGCCGGCACCCGAGCCGCCGCTGTTGCTGCCGCTCGTCGCGCCGGTGCCGCCGGTGTTCGTCTTGGCGCCCGAGCCGCCCGTCGTCGGGTTGCTTCCTTCACCCGACGAGCCGCTCCCGCCGGCGCCCGTGGGATTGTTCGGATCGGCGCACTTCTTCGAGATGCAGACGAGGCCCGTGTCGCACGGCTCGTCACTGTCGGTGCGGCACCGGCAGCGCTCGCTCCCCGCGTCACAGCTGCTGCTGTCGTCGTCGTCGTCATCGTCGGAGTGGTTTCCGCCGCCACACCCACCGAGCGCCGCCGCCACGCCCATCGCCCAAAGCCACCCCGTCAGTCGTCGGTGATTCACGCCAAGCCAGCCTCGAAAAGCTCGCCGCACGAGCGCGGCGCAAGCCCGTCAGGCTTACAGGGAAGCGCCCCCATGGCAACGTAGTCAAACTCCCGACAGCGCTCTGCTGGCACAGCTGTGCCACGGGCTTCGCCGCGGCAGCATGCAGAAATGCCGCCGAATTCGGCCTGAGCGCGCGGGCCGGGGCGGCACGCCGCTTGCTCTCTTCCAAGACGTGGTTGGGAGCCGGCACAAGGAACGAGCACGCACGCTTGCCGTGGCGGCGCTCATCGCGCTGGCGTGCGGCGGTCGCGACGTGCAGCCCGACCCCACGCGTAAGGCCTGCGCGACTCATGCCGACTGCCCCCGCGGCGAGACGTGCCACAGCCCCGGGGAGCTCAGTCCGAGGAGCCTCAGCCCGGCACGACCACCCGATCCGATACCTTGCCCGTGGAGGTGCACGACGTCGGTAGGCTGCGAGCCGGGCCAGCGCTGCGCGACGACGAGCGGCCCCTGTGGCTCCGTCTGCATCGACGATTGCGGCTCGCTCGAAGCCAACCCCTGCGATTCGAACCTGACGTGCCTCGCTAACGGGCAATGCGGCTCGATCAATTGCGCCGACCCCGCCTACCCCGGTTGCCCCACGGGGATGGTCTGCGGAATCGCGGGCGGCATGTCCGACCCGGCGGCCCCGACGAACCCCACGGGCACCGACCAACCGACGCTGACCGAGCAGCAGAATAGAGCGCTCGAGCAGGGCTGCGTGTTCTTGAAATGCGACCAGTCCGGCGGCTTCGACTGCAAGGACGGCTATCGCTGTGATCCAGCCAGCGCTCAGCCCGGCTCGACCGGCTGCGCAGCGATTCCCTGCAGCGAAGGAGCGAGCTGCGAGACCGATGACTATCTCTGCGGTCCATCGACGACCGACCACGCGCATTTTTCGAGCGATCCGCACGGCTGCGTGCTCAGAAACTGCGACGAAGGCTACGCCTGCCCGGCGAGCACCCGCTGCGACCTCACGCAGCCCGGGCACCGCGGCTGCGTGAACATCCCGTGCGACCAGCCCGGCGGCTCCTGCAGCGCAACGACCAAGTGCAATCCGCACCCCGAGCCATTGCCCTCCGGTCGCGCGAACAGCGTCGACTCGTTCGGCTGCGTCGCCAAGACGTGCTGGGAAGACGGCGTCGCCTGCGCGAGCGGCGCCATCTGCGATCCGGAGGATCCGAACAGCTCCAGCATCGGCTGCGCGACCCCACCGCCACCGCCGCCGCCACCCCCGCCGGTCGCCGGTGCAGGCGGCACCACGGGCGGCACCGGGGCCAGCGCCGGCGCGAGCGCCCAGGGCGGAACCGCAACCGGTGGAAGCGGCGCGGTGGCCGGCTCGAGCGCGATGCTCGGCGTCTGTGAGTGAGCGGGGCGCGTTACGTGCCCATCCCGTCGCAGAACGCGTCGTCGAAGCCGTGCATCGCGTCGCGGTTCTCGAGGTTGCAAGCGCCTTGCTGACAGAACAGGCCGACGCACTCGTCGTTCTCCGTGCACGGCTCCCCCGCGTGCTTGCGCGGCTTGCACACCTTGTCGCCGTCGAACGGGCAGTAGTTATCGACCGTGCACGATTGGTTGAGGAAGCAGGGCTCCCCCGCGACACCGCGCTTCACGCACTTGAACGTATCCTCGGAGCACTGGTGCGCGCCGTCGCAATAGTCGTTCGAGCCGTGGCAATCGCAGCCGAGCCCGACGTTCGCTTCGCAGACATGGGAGGTCGTGCAGCGGACGCCGTCCTCGGTGTGGCACGTCACCCATTCACCGAGCTTTTTCGGCACGTCGTTGGGGTAGCAAGCGCCGTCGTCCGAGGTGAGCTCGCACCCCTCGTCACACGCGTCGCCGACTTTCCCCCGGATCTGTACGGTGCACACCTCCATGGCGACCGAGTTCGTGTAGCTGCAGTCGACCTCTCCGCGCGGATCCGGCGCGCAATCCTTGATGCCGTCGCATTCGGCGCCGAGCGGCACGCTGCCGCGATAAGCAATCGCGCAGGCACCTGGCAAGCCGCGAACCCCGAGCTCGTCGTCACACGTCGGCGACATGAGCCCCAAGCTCTGGAGGCAGCGCGCACCCTCGATGGGATCGTAGGTGAGCTTTTGGTCGTAGAACGCGGCCGCAAACGTCTTGCAGGCAGCTTCATCGTAGGTCGTGCCCTTGACGGAGCAGCACGGCTTCATCACGGCGCACACGGCCGCGGGGAACATCGCGTCGAACATCGCCTTGTCGACGGCAGCCGGCTCTGGATACCGAACGGCGAGCGACGACGCACAGCTCGAATTTCCTCCCGCGCTTTGGCCCGCGGAGCCGCCCTTCGCGGTCGTTCCCGCTGCGTTGCCGCCACCGCTTCCTGCTGCTGATGCGGCGCCTCCACCCGCTGAGCCTCCCTTCCCACTTCCTCCGGTCCCCGCGGCAGTCGCGCTGCCCGCCGACGCGGAACGTCCGGCATCGGGACTCCCGCCCTGCGTCCCGCCGCCGCCACTTCCCGACGAAGCGCCCTGATCCGAACCTCCCGCGTCGTCGTCGTCTCCGTTGGTCGAGGACTTACACTGAGGCAGCGCCAACGCGAAAATGCCGAGCGGCCACACCCACAGCAATCGATGCTTTCCCATGGGCCGAACGCTTCCACGGTGGTCGCCCGTGAAAAACCGACTGAAAAGCACTTCATCCGTGACGGGACGTCACGGATGGGTGCCGTGCCTGAAACGCTCTGGTTCGTGTAACCGCTCTTGGCCCAGGCGGGGGCGAACGCCGTCCATCTCCTCGTGCGACCGGAGAATCGCGAAGCCCGGGCGCTCTATGCAGCGCAAGGGTTCGAGGACGTGCCGCGGCTGATGATGACGCGCCTTCTCGCGCCGGCCGCGAGGGGGCGTGACCCATAGCTACGCAGACCGCGCGCTACTTCGCGGGCGCGCTCGACGGCGGCAGCTTCACGTCGTCCGAGTACATGAGCGCGCTCGCGCCCAGCAACGTTCCGAGCGCGACGATCAGACCCACAATCACGAGGATCATTCGCCCCGTTCGCTGGTGACGCAGGGCGACGATGGCTTCTTCCGGCGTGGCATAGCGATCAGCAAAGGTCGTGGCCATGACGATACCTCCTAGCCGCACGCCAACGCAGCGCGCGAGCTCGACCGAACCCTCCGAGTCTACCCCCCGCTTTGCGTCGGTCGAGTTCAGCCCGACTGAAAGCACGGGCGGCTTTCGGCGGATAAATCTTAGGGAACTCCTATTCCCAGCCTCACGCTCGACGGCAACACCGTGTACGTCGGCATGAGCGGCGAGGTCGCCGTCGTGAAGCTCTCCGGCAAGCACGCGACGGTCACTCGTTTCTTGCCACCTTGAAGGCGCGCGCTGGCGCTACGTTCGCGGTGGCGGGCTCACGCTGCGCTCGTAGTCGCGGTAGGCGTTGCGCGCGACGGCGACGGTTTGCGCCGAGCTCTTCGCCATCTTGCGCACGTAGTCGAGCAGCGCGTCGAGCGACGCGACTTCGCGCGGAAAGCTCGCGTCCCGGAGGGCCGTGCGCGCAAATTCGCCGACCGGGTTGCGCAGACCCTTCTGCTTGCCGAGCCACTCGAAGAAGCCGATCATCGCCATCGGCGCGATGTAGCACAGGCACGAGGTCCACCGGGGCAATGCCAAGGCCGAAATCGCGACGTCGTCGCGGGCCGAGCTGTCCGATCCGGCCCGCCGGATGCTTACAAACCGCCGCAGGTGACAGACGCGGGACTCGGACTACGCTCGCCCGCGACGATGGCCAAACGTTCATGGGCGAGCCTCGCACTCCTCGGACTCCTCGCAGCAGTCGCGTGCAGCGACCCGGCAGAGGAGGACCCAGGGGGACCGACCGGCGCGACGTGCCCCGAAACCTCCGTCTTGACCTACGAGAGCTTCGGCCGAGCCTTCATGAGCAACTACTGCACCCGCTGTCATTCGAGCATGCTCTCGGGCAGTGCGCGCAACGGTGCCCCGAGCGACCATAACTTCGATACGCTGGCAGGCATCCGAGCGACGCCGGCGGAGCACATCGACGAGGAAGCGGCGGCCGGCCCACAGAACGTGAACACCAGCATGCC
>DASUGE010000419.1:0-9479 GCA_036274215.1 Polyangiaceae bacterium
GCATGACGGGCTCGGGCCACTCGTTCTCCGACGTTGCCGTCACGGACGAGGTCCTGCTCCTGCCCAATCGGCTCTCGCTTCCGCTCGAGCTCGAGCGCGGCACGCTCAAGACCCAACACGCGCAGGATCGTCACCTCGTGCGCGTGCAGGGCGGCATGACGATCCGCGCGCTCAACACCTGGCTCGACGCCAAGGGCCTCGCGCTCACGAACCTCGGCGGCTACGACGGGCAGACGATCACCGGCGTCGCGATGACGGCGACGCACGGCTCGGGCCTCGCCTACGGCCCGATGGTGGCGCAGATCGCCTCCATCGAGCTCGTGACGACCGGCGGCGCCGTGCGGCAGATCGAGCCGAGTAACGGCATCACGGATCCGGCGAAGTTCCCCGGACACCTGAAGGAGGACGCGACGGTCCCCGTCACGCTCGTGCAGGACGACGACGAGTTCAACGCGGTGAGCGTCAGCATGGGCTCGATGGGCGTCGTCACGGCGGTAGTGATCCGGACCGTCGACAAGTTTTGGCTGCGGGAGGAGCGCACGCTCCACCGCTGGTCGGACCTCGCGAAGCCCGGCGGCTACGTCGACACGTTGACGCGTCGGCCCGGGGGCGCCGGCTACCCCGATCACGTGGAGATCTACGTGAACCCCTACGCCGACGAGGAGGGCGAGCACCTGTGCCTGCTCACGCGGCGCTACCGCTCGTCGCAAGAGCCCGCGTCCACCGAGGACAGCAAGCTCCGTGGAGCCTTCGGCGACCTCGCGCTCGATCCGCAGGCGCGCGAGCTCGCCCAAGACTTCCTGCGACGCACGCTCAACAACGCCAAGCGCGACGACCTCGAAGGCCTCCTCTCGAGCTCGCTCGGTGCCTTCGCGGACGCGAACTACACGGCCCCGAGCCACCAGGTCTTCAATCTGGGCGGCCTCAACCTGTTTCGCGTCTACGGCATCGAGCTCGCGTTCCCGATCGCCGACACCCTTCGCGTCGCGCAGGCGGTCTTCGAGCAAGCCGAGCGCGAGTATGCGGCCGGCCGGCACCACTCCGCGCCCTTCTCGCTGCGGTTCGTCAAAGCCTCGAGCTCGTACCTCGCGATGCAACATGGCCGCGACACGACGATGCTGGAGATCGGCGTGTTGGTGGAAGCGCACGGGAGCGGCACGCTGCTCCGAAATTACGAGGAGCTCTTCATCCGCAAGTTCGCGGCGCGACCGCATTGGGGCCTCGACATGTCGTTCCTCCGAAGCTTTTCGGAGGTCGAACGGCTGTACGGGCAGGCCGCGCAAGACTGGCAGCGCGTGTACCGGCGCCTGAACTCCGACGGCACGTTCGACGGACACCTCACCGATCGCCTCGGCATCTCGCTGCGTCCGAAAAGCTGAGCGGAACCGGCCTTGCGGGTCGAGCGGGGCTACGCGTAACGGCCGAGCGTTTCGACGGCGAGCTCGAGGCCGGACGCGCGAGCGTCGCGGTTTCGCACGAGGAAGCGGCGGGTGAGCTCGACGACGTCGTCCGACAGAGTGGGGTCGAGCACCTCGAGCGGCACGATGCCACCCGTGAGGAGCTGCCGGTACACTTCGGGTAGTGTCTGTCCCTCGATCGGGCGACAACCGGCGAGCACCTCGTACAGGACCACGCCGAAGGCCCAGACGTCGACGCGCTGATCGCTTTCGCCGGGACGTGTGGCTTGCTCGGGCGCCATGTAGCAAAGCGTGCCGAGGAGCGCATCGAACCCGGTGATGGGAAAGAGCCCGCTCTGCGGCGGCGGGTCGTAGAAACGCGCCACCCCGAAGTCGAGCAGGCGCACGCGCGACAGAGTGGCGGTACCGGCGGCGGGCGCTTGGAGGAAGACGTTCTCCGGCTTGAGATCGCGATGAGCGATGCCGGCGCGATGCGCCGCACAGAGCGCCTCGGCCACGGGCAAGAGCAGCCGCGCCGCGTCGCCGAGCGGCAGGCGGCGGTCGCGGTCGAGTCGCTCGCGCAGCGTCTCCCCGTCGAGGAGCTCCATGACGAGCACCGGATCGCCGTCGTGCTCGAAAACCTCGCGCACGGGCACGATCGCGGGATGCTCGATGCTACGGCTCGCGCGGGCCTCGCGCAGGAAGCGCTCTCGAACCGAGGGGGCGATGTCTTCGCCACCGTGCAGGAGCTTGAGCGCGACGACCTCGCCGGTCGAGCTGTCGCGCGCCGACCAAACGCGGCTCATGCCTCCGCGCCCCACGAGCTCACCGAGCTCGTAGCGAGCGACGATGGTCCCAGTCGAAGGCAAGGGCGGCACGTTCAGTCCCGAGGCTACCACTGTGGTAGCCTCGAAGTTGAGTCCGCATGGGCACACCCGCCGATCGCGAGAAAACTTCGGTGCTCCTCGCCGGCGGAAGGGAGCAGGAGGTGCTCGCGAGGCTCCTTGCCGCCGAGGGAGTGGAGGTGACGCTCGCCGGTAATGCGGGCGAAGCCGCCGAGATCCTGAAGGTGATGCTGTTCGATGCCGTGCTGCTCTTCGTCGAGCGAAGCGAGGACGGCGCCGTCACCCACCCCGTGACCGAGCTCAGCCAGAGATGGCCCGACGTCCCCGTGATTGCTTGGGGTGCCGACGACGCCGTCGTCGAACGTCTCGCGCTCGCGGGCGGAGCCGTGTCGTTCGTCGCGATCCCGGTGTCGCGCGCCGAGCTCGCGCGCGCCGTCGAAGCGGCGCGCTCGCGGAATCGTGCGGTCAGCGCGGTGCCGGCGCGGCCGATCGTGGGCGCGAAGCTCTTGGGCGAATCGCCGCTGCTCGGCGCGGTGCGCGACAAGATCGCGCGCGTCGCGGCCGGAAGAGCCACCGTGCTCGTGCGTGGAGAGACCGGCACCGGTAAGGAGGTGGTGGCGCGCGCAATCCACGCGCACAGCGGCCGTCATGCTGCGCCGTTCCTCGTCGTGCAAGCCGCCGCGGTCCCCGACACGCTGCTCGAGAGCGAGCTTTTCGGTTACGAGAAGGGCGCGTTCACGGGCGCGACGACCCGCAAGCCGGGGCGCGTCGAGCTCGCCGAAGGGGGAACGCTCTTCTTCGACGAGATTGGCGACGTGTCCCCGGCCATGCAGGTCAAGCTCCTGCGCCTGATCCAGGAGCGCGAGTACGACCGGCTCGGCGGCACGCGAACCCAGCGGGCGGACGTGCGCATCCTCGCCGCGACCCATCGCGACCTCGAGGACATGACGGCGCGCGGCGCGTTCCGCGAGGACCTGTTCTACCGGCTGAACGTCGTGACGCTCTGGCTCCCGCCGTTGCGCGCGCGTCGCGAAGACATCGCCGCCATCGTGCAGCACTACCTCGAGGTGCTGCGCGTCGAGAACGACAAACCCGAGCTCACGCTGGACGATGCGGCGCTCCGGCTGCTCCAGGCACAGCGCTGGCCGGGCAACGTCCGGCAGCTCGTCAACTTCATCGAGCGGCTCGTCGTGCTCGCGCGCGGCGGAGTGATCGGCGCCGACGACGTGCGGCACGACCTCGACGAGCAACTCGAATTCTTGACCCAGGCGAGCGCCCTCGAGGCGCGCGTGCCCATCGTCGCTCCCCTCGAGGAGGCCGAATCGAACGCGAAGGTGAGCTTCGTTTCCTCGGCGGTGCGCCCCTTGCGGGAAGACCTGCGCCGGGCCGAGCAGCGCGCCCTCGTGAAGGCGCTCCGAAGCGCGCGCGGCAACCGAGCCCTCGCGGCCCGCATGCTCGGCATCAGCCGGCGAACCCTCTACACGAAGCTCGAGGAGCACGAGATCAGCTAGCGACCGGTGTGTCGTCCGCCTCACACTCTGCGCGGCCGCGGACTCACGTGTGAGGCGCGCTGCACACAAACGGGCGCAAAAATCCCGGCATGCGGCTTGCTCTCGGGCAACACATGGCCGACATCTTGGACCCCACTCGCCTCGGCTTGGACCTCGGCGAGCTGTGGCAGGCGCTCCGCGGAGGAACCCTGTTCGTCACGGCCACCGAGTGCCGCGGCGATCGCTGCTTTGCGACGCTGTCGGCGCACCCTCGGGGCCGGCAGGGGCCTCCGGCCGAGGACCTCGAGGCGCTGGAGCGCGTGCTCGGCGGTGAGCTCAACAAGGTGGTTGCTTCCGAGCTCGGTATCTCCGCGTCGACGCTTTCGCTGCATTGCAGCAAGGCGCTTCGAGCCATCGCCACGGAATCGCTCGTGTCCCGCGTGTCGATCGTGCTCGTGACGGCGGCGCTCTGTGCGAGAGGGTGGTCGCTGCCGCCCGCGCGCGTCGACGGGAGCGGGGTAGACGGGCTCGTCGTGAGCTTCGAGCTGCCCGGCAAACGCTTGATGAGCCGCCTCACGGGCGTCGAGGCAGAGGTGCTGCGCATGACGATCGAAGGCAAGAGCCACGCGGAGATCGCGAGCGACCGCGGCACCTCGAGGCGTACCGTCGCCAATCAGCTCGGCGCGATCTTCAAGAAGCTCGGCGTGTCGGGGCGTTCGGCCGTGCGAGCGCTCGCGGTCGAGGAACAATCGCGCGCCTTCCGCGCGGGCCTTCGGGAGCTCGGGCTACCCCCGAGCGCATGAGCGGACGCTACGGCTCTTGCAGCGGCGCACCGGGACGCCTCGGCCTGCCCGGGCGGGGATCGCAAGAAACTTGCGGTTCGACGGCGCGAACCGTGACGCCCTGTCGGCAACATTCCTTTTTCCAACGACACTGCCTCGTCACGGGAGGTTCCGGTACCAAGCACCTGAATCGGCACGTGCCGATCCGCTCAATCGAAGGAAGCCGGACATGTCTATCTCACGCTTGGGTGCGACCCTCTTGGTCGCGGGTGGCTGTGTGCTCATGAACGCGACCGCCTGCAGTGGCGATGGCGACGACGGATCCGAGGTGGCCGGTGGTACCGGCGGCACGGGTAGCGGCAAAGGCGGAACCACCTCGAACGGCGGCAGCACGACGGGCGGAACCGGCGGCAGCACGACGGGCGGAACCGGCGGCAGCTCGGGAAGCGGGACGGCCGGCAGCGGCATGTTCGGCGGCGCAGGTCGCATGACGGGCGACGCCGGGCGCTTCGGCGGCGGCGCGGGCCGCGACGGCGGCGGCGACGCCGGGCGCTTCGGCGGCGGCGCAGGCCGCGACGGCGGTGGCGATGCGGGGCGCTTCGGTGGCGGCGCAGGTCGCGACGGCGGTGGCGATGCGGGGCGCTTCGGCGGTGGCGCGGGCCGCGACGGCGGTGGCGACGCCGGGCGCTTCGGCGGCGGCGCGGGCACCGATGGCGCCGCAGGCCGTATGGGCGGCGGCCGCATGGGCGGTGGCGCTGGCACCGACGGCGCCGCAGGCCGCATGGGCGGCGGCGGGCAGGCCACTGGCGGTCAGGGTACCGCCGGCTCGACCTGATCGACTCAGTTCAAGCGTGAGGCCGCGGAGCGTGACGCCGGTGTGAGCGAATCGCTCATGCTCTGCAAGCGCTCCGTGATCATCCGCAGGCGTTCGCACGGGTCCGCCTCCGAAAGCAGCTCCTGACCGAGCTCGGCGTCACCTGCCATCACCGCGGCGACGCGATCGGCAAACGCTCCCAAGCAGTCCGCGTCGCGCGTCACCTCGCCGAGATCGCGCAGCACCTCCGGCAGCTCCGGTCCGAGCACCCTCCATAGCTCGTGGATCTTGCGCTCGAGGGCCGAGCCGAGCGCCGGATCCACGGGGAGGTCGTCGATCACCTCGCCGGAGACGACGCGGTAGAGAGTCGCCGGCGGAAGCTCGCGCACGATACGGACGCGCGAGATGCCTCGCAGGAGCAGATGGTACCGGCCGTCGCGATGCGCAACGTGCTCGATGATGCGACCGGCTCCGCACACCTCGAATACCGGGGGACGCCCCTCGTAGTCGGTTTCGAAGCCGGGCTTGAGCCGAGCGATCGCGAACGTCTTCGAGCCCGCGAGCGCGTCGCGCACCAAGTCTCGGTAACGAGCCTCGAAGACGTGCAGCGGCAAGAGAGCCCCCGGAAATAGCGTCGCGTTCGGCAGAGGGAAGACCGAAAGGGCATTCAGCTCCAGGCGGTCGAGCTCGGGAGCGGACATGGTTCCGAGCTTGCCACGCTACGGACACACGAGCGAGCTAGGGGCCCGCAAAGCTCTGCACCACGGCGGGCCCCGCCGCAGCCCAAGGAGGAAGGCTCGACCGCGTCGAACCGTATGAGAGCTGGTGAAACGGAGGAGCATCCTTGGCTGGGCTCTGGGTGCAGCCGCTCGGACCTTGATCAGCGCGCAAGACGCCAGAGCGTGCGGCGACGGCGCCGACTACGAAGAGGAAGAGGTCATCGATCTCGCCGTCTCGCCGACCGAGCAGGCACGCGAGCTTTCGCACTTCGTGGTTCCCCGCTCCGACGCTCCCACGGCCCGACGTTTCACGACGACCGCGGACGGCAGCCGCATCTGCTACGCCGATCGCCATGCAGAGAGCTTCGTCGCGGAGAGCGTGAGCGGCGACAGCGCGCTCTTCGCCGCACCGAACGGCGGCATCCCGCGCTTCGGACGCGACGGCCGCACGCTGTTTTTGCAGGTAAACCGCGGCGACGCGTACACGAAGCTCGTGCTCGCGAATCCGCGTACCGGCGCGAGCCAAGTGTGGGACGACTTCTTGGACGCCGAGCCGTTCGCCCTCGCGCCCGGCGGCGTCGTCGTCGCGCACGGCGTGCCGAGCGGCGGCGCCCTGAGCTGGGTGACGGGCGCCCAGCGCACCACCGAGGTCGTTCGCACTGCCGAGGTCCCCAAGCACCTCAGCGTGAAGGGCGGCAAGGTCGCCTACTTCAACGGCGGGGACGCATTTGCGCTCGAGCTCGGCGAAGAAGCACCGTCCCGCGCGGTCGGCACTCTTCCCGAGCCTGCCACGGGTGCCGTACTCACCGACGACGGGCTCGTGGCGACGAGCGAGCGCGGGGCGTGGCTGTTACGCGAGGGGCAGAAGCCACGGCTCCTGTTCGCCGCCCGCGGACTCGCCGCGCCGTTCGTCCATGGGCGCACCCTCGTGCTTCACGGTGCGTACGGCGCACGGTTCGGACGGGCGGAAGCGCTGCAGGTCCTCGAAGCACCGCACGGCAACCTCCACTTCGTGGGACCCGACGCCGGCCCCGGTCGCTTCCTCGTGTGCCGCGGCCCGCGTGTCGAGAGCTACGACGCGACGTCGCACCAGGTGACGACCCTCGCGCGCGGACGCGAGGGCATGAAGCTCCGCGGGGCGGCTCGTTTCGGCAGCAAGGTGCTCACATGGTCGTCGCGCACGTGGGAGCTCGTTCAGAGCGAACGGCGGGCGCTCCCACCGCCCGCTGACTTCCTCCTCGAATAGCGTCAGCACGCCGCGCTCGGGGCCGCCTGAGGCTCGGGTGACTCGTGCTAAACTAAGCGTTCATGTCTCGACAGCTCTGGACGCGTCACGGGATGGCGGGGGCGCTCGGGTGCGCGGTGGTTCTGACGCTCGGCGCCTGCGGCTCGAGCTCGAGCGACGACGATGACTCCGGAGGCCAGGCGGGCACGGGCGGCTCCGGTGCCGGAAGCGCGGGGCAATCGCCCACGACCGGTGGCTCGAACGGCCAGGGCGGCTCGACGGGCCAGGGCGGCTCGGGCACCGGCGGGAGTGGCGCCGACGCGGGCTCGGGCGCCACGTCAGCCGCGGCCGGCGCCGGCGCCATGTCGGGCGGCGGGAGCAGCGGCCAAGGCGGGAGCACCGGCAAGGGCGGCGGGAACGCGACGGGCGGCACCGGCGCTTTCGGCGGCGTGTCGAGCACCGCGCCCGACGTGAGCCCGTTCATCGTCATCGACCAGTTCGGCTACTTGCCCGAGATGGAGAAGGTCGCGGTGCTGCGCGACCCGCAAACGGGCGCCGACGCGGACCAGTCGTTCGCGGCGGGCTCGCGATATGCGCTCGTCGACGCGTCGAGCGGCAGCGAGGTGTACGCGGGGGCGCCGACGCCGTGGAACGAAGGCAAGGAAGATCCCTCGTCGGGCGACAAGGCCGCGTGGTTCGACTTCTCGAGCGTCACGACGCCGGGCTCGTACTACGTGCTCGACATCGACAACGACGTTCGCTCCTACGCCTTCGTGATCGCCGAAGACGTGTACGCCGACGTGCTCGAGCAGGCCCTGCGCATGTTCTTCTACCAGCGCGTGGGGCAGGAAAAGACGGCCGAGCACGCGGGCGCGGGCTGGGTCGATGCGGCAAGCCACGTGGGCGCGCTCCAGGATCACAACGCGCGTCTCTTCAGCGACAAGGACGACGCCGCGACGGAGCGGGACCTGTGGGGCGGCTGGTACGACGCCGGTGACTACAACAAGTACACGAGCTGGACGGCCGGCTACGTCGAGAACCTCTTGCGTGCTTACGTCGAGAACCCGGCGGCGTTCGGAGACGATAGCAACATCCCGGAGTCCGGTAACGGCGTGCCCGACGTGCTCGACGAGGCGAAGTGGGGCCTCGACTTCCTCACACGCATGCAGGAGGACGACGGCTCGCTGCTCAGCATCGTGGGCGAAGCGAGCGCGAGCCCCCCGTCCTCGGCGACCGGACAGTCCCTCTACGGAAGCCCGAACACGAGCGCTACGCTCGCGACGGCGGCGGCGTTCGCGTACGGCGCGCTCGTGCTCGCGGAGCAGGGCACGAATTTCGCTGCATTCGCGGGCGAGCTCGGCATGCGGGCCGAGCAAGCCTACGCCTGGGCCGAGCAGAATCCGAGCGTCGTCTTCAAGAACAACGACTCGGCGAGCGGCTCTTCCGGCCTCGGCTCGGGCCAGCAGGAGACGGACGACTACGGCCGCACGGCATTCAAGCTCGATGCCGCCGTGCAGCTCTTCCGTCTCACGGGCGACGCGAAATACAAGACGTTCGTCGACGACAACTATCGAACGTCGCATCTCATCGCGTACGGCAATTACGTGTCCGAGTGGGACGTCGCGCTGCAGGACGCACTACTCGAATACACGAAGGCCGAGGGTGCGACGCCCGACATCGCGGAGACAATCCGCGGCAACTACGAGACCGGGCTGGTCGCGAGCGGCAACATCGCACAGCTCTCGAGCCCAGAGGACCCGTATTTCGCGTACCTCAAGGACTATACCTGGGGCAGCAATCAAACGAAGGCTGCCAAGGGCAACACCTTCGCCGCGGCCGTGATTCACGGCGTTCACCCCGAATACGACGCTGATTTCCTGCGCGGGGCCGCCCGCTACATCCACTACCTTCACGGCGTGAATCCGCTCTCGCTCGTCTACCTGTCGAACATGAACGAGCACGGCGCGGAAAATTCGGTGAACGAGTTCTTTCACACCTGGTTCGCCGACAAGAGCGCGGTCTGGGATCGCGTCGGCGTCTCGACCTACGGCCCTCCCCCCGGCTACCTCGCGGGCGGACCGAACCCGAGCTACGACTGGGACGGCTGCTGCCCGAGCGGCTGCGGCAGCAGCGAAAACAACGCCATCTGCATGGCGGAGTCGATCTCCCCGCCGAAGGGCCAGCCGCCGCAGAAGTCCTACAAAGAC
>DASUGE010000420.1:0-4812 GCA_036274215.1 Polyangiaceae bacterium
GAATCGACGATCGGCCCCGAGATAACCTTCTCGATCCGCGCCGCATTCCGCGGATTTTACGTCCCTTTCTGCCACGATCTCGCAAAAATTCAGCCGCCCCGAGCTCCGTCTAACGGACCGGACCGAGGTAGGCCAACAGGCCGATCGTTCCGGCGACGAACAGGGCGACGAGCACGAGACCGACCCACCGGCCCTGCCTGCGTCGGTCGGGCGAGCGCGCCGTCTCGAGCCGCGCGAGCGCGAGCGCCGTGATCGCGGCGAGCTTCTTTTCGGCGACGGGGCCACGCGCGTGGTCGCCCTTCATCCCCCGATAGCGAACGGCGGCTTCGACGAGCTGGCCCTGCTTCTGGCAATGGTCGAGGAACGCACGATGCGCGGCGTCGTCGTCCCAGTGGTCGAGCGCGTTTTTCCAGAGCGTCTCGAGCGCGCTGTCGGCCATGGCTCGCTGCCCCGGGGCTCTGACTAGGGGAGCCGGAGCTCCTGCGTCAGGCGCTTCGTGATCGCGAAGTAGTCGCGCCGTCCGTACGGCTCGTTCAGGATGTGAAAATCGCGCTGGCTGAGCCCCACGCAGCCGAAGCAGTAGGAGCAACCGGTGAGCGAGACACAGCGGATCAGGTACGAGCTCGACGAGCAGCCTTCGCTCTCGATGCAGTGCTGGCAGCCGATGAGGCCCTTCGAGCCGCGACAATGCGAAGAGTCCGTGCAGAGCGCGCAGCGCACGCAGAAGTGACAGCGCACGAGCCGCTCGGAGTCGCGGCAGAACGTCGAGTGCGCGCAGGCGGTGCAGCGTTCGCATTCGACGCAGGAGTCGTTGCCGCGCTCGCGGCCGAAGCCGGCCACCAGCTCGCGAAATCGAGACTCGAACGCGCGAACGGAGAGCTCGTCCATGCTCAGCCGCGGAGCGCGCGCCGGAGCTCGGCCGCCGCGGCGCGCGTCGCTTCCTCGTCGGCCGCTTCTTCGAGCCGGCGCAGGCGCTGCTCGAGGATGGGACGCTTGGCGGGCG
Source organism: Polyangiaceae bacterium (assembly GCA_036274215.1). Taxonomy (GTDB): domain Bacteria; phylum Myxococcota_A; class Polyangia; order Polyangiales; family Polyangiaceae; genus PMG-095. The sequence continues at coordinate 1,004 of DASUGE010000420.1, forward strand.
ACTCCGCGGCGAGGATTTGACCGAGCGCCGCGATCGCGGAGCGCGCGAGGCTCTCGTCCACGTGCTCGAGGAGCTGCAGCTGCACGGCTTGCTCGTGGGGGAACTCGACGTTGGCGCGGCGGCAATCGTCCGCGGCGCGGCTGATCATGGCGCGCCCCTGGCTCGCCATGAAGCGAGCGAGCAGCCGCTCGCGCTCGATGCGTCCGGCGTCGTCGGAGCGCGAGGGGGCCGCCACGATGCGCGCGGCACGGCGCGGGGCCGGCGCGGCATTCGGTGCGCTCGGCGGCTGAGCGGCGGTGATGCGACTCACCGTGTCGTCGGCGAGCTCGGGTGCCGGTGTCTCGGCGTTGCTCGTAACGTCCGGTGCCGCTTCGGCCGGTGGTGCTTCGACGGGTCGCGGGCGACGCGCCGCCATGACGATCGGTGGCGCCGTCACACGGGGTGCGCGTCGCGCGCCTCGCCGCTCGTCGTTGCCGGCGCGCCTCTGCCGTTCTCTCTGCATGTCGTTCTCGGTGAGCCCGCGCGCCACACCCAGCGCACGCTCATGATACCTACGTTCCGAGCACTCATAACATGCCCGCGCGCACGCTGACCATGGGGTCTTTGGGCCTCGTTCTTGCTCTGGCCGTTCTTTCCTGCTCCGTGGGAGCAACGACCGCGGCCCCCGCCGTGCCGCCGAGTCCCGCGCCCGTGCCGGTACCGAAGGCCGAAGCTCCGAGCGGTTTCGACGGCGCCTTCGCCGAGCGCTCGCTCGCGCGTGTCCCGGCACGCGTCTCGCTTCCGGACGCCCGCGCTTGGCACGCGCGCCCGAGCGGATCCTTCACGCTGCTCGAGCACGCGCCGACGCACTCCACGCTCGCGCTGCGGGTCGTGAACGCGCAGCGCCTCGTGCGCCCGGAGCAATGCGAGGCGGACGCGCGGCTCGCTCGTCCGAGCCTGCCGGCGAACGACGGCGCCAGCATCGTCGAGCGTCGCGCGCTCGCGGCGCCCCCAGGGTTCGATACGCGTCTCGCGGTGGGAGTCGAGCCCGGCGCCGCCGGCTCGGTGCGCGGCTTCGCGCTCGCGATCGGCGCGGCCACCGGTCGTTGCTACGTCGCTTGCTTCGAGACCGAGAGCGTCGGGCCCCACGCCGCCGACGACGTTGCCGACCGTCTCGCGGTCATCGTGTCCGGGGTCTTCGAGACGTTGCGCGTCCCGAGCGCGGAGGAGCGCGTCGCACCACCCATAGGAGTTAAGTGAGACGGGTGCTTCCGGTTCGGCCGGGCGTCATACAGTCCTGGAGCCAAATTACTAGTAAATCCGGGTTTCTGCAGTGCATTCGACCGGTTGGCCGATTTCCGGAAAAGCCGCCTCCGTAGAAGTCCAGGCGCAGAGGTCTGATGACTTCGGGTCCGAAGATCGTAACTTACGCGACGATCACCGGGCGGGAGTCTGTGAAACCGCAAATTGTCCGACGTACCCACGCGATTGGCCGATCACATCAGACAGCTTCGCCTTGAGACCGGACTCACTCAAGCAGAGCTAGCAGCACGCGCAGGCGTCACCGTAGAGACGGTGGCGCGCCTAGAACGAGTCCTACGCGGTCGCTCTTCGGCAAACTCCAATCCCTCACTCGAGACGCTCATCCGCTTGGCGAGCGCGCTCGGAGTGGAGGTGGCGGAGCTCTTGTCCGAGCCGTCGCGACCACGTCCGAAGGAAGATCGCATCAGCATGATCCTGCGTACCGCGAACCCCGCGACCCGCCGCCGTGTGCTGCGCGTCGCGGAGGCGCTGGTCCGCGAGGATCATGCCGAGGAACGCCCCGTGGCGCGCAAGCGTCGCTGAGGCACCCCTCGTTCGCGCGGCTCTGAATTTTCGCGGTCGTGCAGGACCGCGCGCTACGGATCCGTCTAGCGCTCGTCGAGGACGCTCGCCGCGGCGACGATCTTGCGACGCTCGGCCGCGCTGAGCGTCCCGACGGTGAGCAGCGCGAGCCGCTCGGAACGAAACAGCCGGCGCGCCGCGGCGCGCACGTCGCGCGCCGTGACGGCGAGGAGCTCTCGGAGTCGCGCTTCCGGGGAGCGCGCGAGCTGGAAAAGCTCGCCGAAGCCGTAGAAGGAGGCCAGATCCGCGGACGAGTCGAGCAGCGTCTCCAGCTGAAAGCGCAGCCGCGTGCGGGCTTTGTCCATCTCGTCGGCGCTCGGCCCTTCGCTCCTGAGCTGGCGGCACACCTCGAAGAGCTCGCGCGCCACCTCGACCGCATGCTCGTGCGACGAGTCCGCGGCGAGCTCGATGAGCCCCGTGTCGTCGTGCGCCTCGAACAGCGCCGACACGTCGTAGCAGAGCCCGCGCTCGTCACACAGCCGGTGGTAGAGCCGCGTCGACGTGCCGTCGTCGATGACGCGGAGGAGGAGCTCCGCCGCGGGCTCGCTCCGATCGCGCAGGCCCGGCGCGCGAAAACCGAGCCGCACGGCGGTTTGGCTCGAATGATCGGGCACGTGCAGGGCGCGCGGCCCGCGCAACGTCGACGGCGCGCGCGTGGCCGGCGGCTTGCCGCTCGGCAGACGGAAGTGACGGCGCACGGTGCTCGTGACCGCACGCTCGGAGAAACGTCCGGCGACGGTCACGACGGCGTGACGCGTGTAGTGGCGAAGGTGGCAGCGGGCGAGCATGCCGCGATCGAAGCGCGAGAGCGTGCCGAGCGTGCCCGTGATCGGAAAGCCGAGCGGATGGCGAGGAAAGACCACCTCGCGCAGGAGGTCGTCGGGCGCGGTGCGCCGCCCGCGTGCATCCAGGCTTTCGAGGATTTCCTGACGAACGATGCCGCGCTCGACGTCGATCGCGTCGAAGACCGGCTCGCGGCACACCTCGCCCAAGAGCTCGAGCACTTCGGAAAGCGCGTCCGGCGGAACCGTCACGGACAAAACGCCGTGGTCGGCGTACGTGGCGGCGCCGAGCGTGCCCCCGACGCGCTCGAACGCGACGGCCTGGGCGTGCGCGGAGCCGTGGCTCTTCGTGCCCCGGTGCAGCATGTGCTCGAGAAAATGGCTGATGCCGTTGTTCCGCGCCGTCTCGTAGCGCGAGCCGACGCGCAGGTGCACCGCGACGGAGGCGGCATGCGCGTGCGGCATCGGCACGAGCAGGAGCCGCGGCCCCTCCTCGATGCTGGCTCGCCTCACGCGCGGTGCTCTCGACTTCATCGGACGGCCCCCGCGGCTCCGGGCTTCGGGCTCGGAAGCTCGGTCAGTCTTCCCCCGAGGGCGGCGCTTTTTCTTCGGCGAAGTGGGCGTCGACCTTGAGCTTGTCACCCGCCTTCTTGCGCAGCTCGGCAACGTAGCGGCTGAGTGCCTCGTTCGCCTTGCTGCGCGAGAGCACGCGGATGAGCTGGGCCTTGTCCTTGTCGAAGTCGGCGCGTGAGGCCGGTGTCTTCTCTTTGAGCTGCAGGACGACGAGCCCGGTCGAGGTATCGATGGGGCGCTCGTCGACGGCGTCGGGCGTCGGGAGCGCGAACGCGCGCGCCGCCATCGACTCGTTGGCGTCGATTTCCGGCAACGGGTTGCCCGACGCCGTGAAGGGAGGCGACACGTCGAAGCGCGGGCGGTCGGGCGACAAGAGGCCCGGCGGCGTAGCCTGTGCCTTCGCATTGGGTGCCGGATGCGTGCCGCGGCGAGCAAGCTCGTCCGTGAGGGCTCGCGTGGCTTCCTCGAGCTTGGCGCCGGCGCGCGCCTGCTTGATGATCTCCGTGGCGAAGGCGCGCATCGACTGATCCGACGCGCCCGCGACGTAGAGCGCGCGCGCGACTTGGCGGCGGCCTTCGCGCTCCGTGTTCG
>DASUGE010000421.1:0-4713 GCA_036274215.1 Polyangiaceae bacterium
CACCCGTGAACGTGCTCGCGCGCGCCGGCACGGCGAAGAGCGGCACCCTCGGCCGGAGCGTCTCGCGCTTCGTCGTCGCGTACGCCGAAGAACCGACGGGTGGCCGCTTCCAGCTCCGCGTCGACGGCGCCCCGCAGGGCACCGTCGATACGCGCGGGGCCGAGCTGCGCGCGCGCTTCCACGAGCTCGAGGTGCCGGACGGACCACACGAGCTCGAGCTTCAAACCGTCGCGGGAGAGAGCCGCCTGTTCGGCGTGGTGCTCGAGCGCAAGGGGCCGGGCGTCGTGCTCGACGCGCTCGGCGTGCAGGGCGGGCGCGTTCGCTTCCTCGACAAGCAGAACGACGCGCATTTCGCGGAGCAGCTCCGCTTCCGAAAGTACGACCTCGTCGTGTACGAGTTCGGCGCGAACGAGAGCGGCGACGCGCCGTCGATGGCCGATTTTCGCACGACGATGCAAGCCGTCCTGGCCCAGACCAAGCGCGCACTCCCCGAAGCGAGCTGCCTCGTGATCGGCGCCATGGATCGCGCGACGAAGCGCGACGACGCGATCGTGAGCGTGCACTACATCCCGACGCTCGTGGAGGAGCAGCGCCGGGCCGCGCTCGAGATGGGGTGCGCGTTCTACGACACGTACCGTGCCATGGGCGGTCAAGGCTCGATGCCGAACTGGGTGAAGCGCGGGCTCGGGCAGGCCGATCTCACCCATCCGACGGGCGTCGGGGCCGACCGCCTCGGCAACTGGATCTACGGCGCGCTGCTCACTCGCTACGCGGAGTATCGGGCGCGTGAGCGCACACGCGGCGCCGGCGCGAGCCAGTAACCACTCCTGCGCGGTCCAGGCGGCGACGCGCGAGAAACGGTCGCCTTCGCTCGAAAGCGTTGCCGGATGCCGCCATCCTCGTTAGCATTCAGGCCTCGCGCATGCTGACGTTTACCCTCGGCCGAAGCACCGGTGTCGTTGCGCTCATCGTCGGCGTCGTCGCTGCGTGCGATTCACTCCCGGACACGCACCCGGAAGCTTCCGCGGGGTCGAGCGCGCGCGGCGGCTCGTCGGCGTCCGGCGCCGCAGGCAAGGCCGGCGCGAGCAGCGGCGGAATGAGCGGCTCCTCGAGCGCGAGCGGCGGCTCGGGTGGCAGCGCGGGCACGACCACGAGCGGCACGGGCGGCACGGGCGGCACGGACGCAGGCGGCATGGGCGGCGACGACCCCGGCTCAGGCGGGAGCAGCGGCAGCGGGACCGCGGGCAAGGGCGGCAGCGCGGGGACGGGCGGTGGCTCCGGCACCGGCGGCAGCGCGGGCAAAGGGGGTAGCGGCGGCGGTTCGGGCAAGGGCGGCTCCGCTGGGCGCGGCGGCTTCAGCGGCAGGGGCGGCAGCTCCGGCAACGGCGGACGTGCGGGCGGCGGAGCGGGCGGCACGGCGGGCAACGGCGGCACGGGCGGCACGGGCGGCACGGGCAACACGACCAACGGCGGCGAAGGCGGCGAGGGCGGCGTCTAGCGACCGCAGCGGCTCGTCGTCTGCGTGACGCTCACGTCCCGCCGAGCGTGAACTTCACACCCAGGGAGAGTGAGTTGTAACGATCGGTCGCTCCGCCCGCGACGACGGGCGCGACCTGCGGATTGGCGGGGATGGCGTTGAAGTCGAAGCCGTAACCGACGAAATCCGCGCTGAGCATCACGTCCATGAAGGGCAGCACGCCGTAGCCCGCCATCAGACCAAAATCGAGGCCGCTTCCCGTCGCACCCGGGAACCATACGTTCGCGAGATCGATCTGGTGGAGCGACGTGAGGATGCGTGGCGCGACGTGGGCGCCGAGCAGCACCTTCGCGAACCGCACGCGCCCCTCGCCGCCGATGCGGACGAAGTTGTAACGCACGTCGGGAACGAGCGGCGCGAGCGAATTCGTGCCGCCCTCGTCACCGTGCAGGATGAAGGACTGTTGGCCGTAGGTCACGAAGAGCGCGATCTCGGCGGGACCGATCGGGATGCGCCCGCGCAGACCCAAGTCCCACGCCTGCGAGGTCGTCTTGAGCTCGGTGACGAGCTTGTTGGTCGTGCCGGGGATCGCCTGCTCGAAGTCGGTCGAGGTGGCGAAGCCCTGCATGAAGCTTCCCATCAAGCCGAAGTTCGACGCGATGCCGTCCGTGAAGAACGCCGCCGGGTAGAGGATGCCGGCGAGCTCGATGGCGGGCGCGAAGTCGAGGTTGTACGGCTCGAGGGTGCGGTGGGGCTGCGCCGGATCGCGCACGCCACGGAGGTCGGTGTACTTCCAGGCGCGCGAATACACGCGCAAGCGAAGATCGAGCTCGAGCGGCGAGCGCCCGGGCTTCGCGGGCTTCTTGTCGCCCTGGTCGTCGTCCTTCGCCGCGGCTTCGGCGGGCTTCTCTTCTTCGGGCGGCAGCTCCGCGGCGGAAGGCTTCTGCTCCTCGGGCGGCGGTTGCGTGGCCTGGCTCTCGGCCACCTCGGGCTCCGCTGCCTCTTCGACCGGCTTCTCCTCGTCACTCGCGGCAGCGACGACCCCCTTCCCTCCGGACGCGCGCGCGACCGGCGCTGCGATGACATCGTCAAATTCGTCTTGGATCGCATTTTCGAGCTTCACGCTCGAGCCACCCTTCACCTTGACCTGCTCGACCAGGCGACCGTCCGGCTTGTACACGGACAGCGTGAGATCGTTGCCACCGGAGATCTTGCCGAGCAGAACTGCGTCGACTTGCAGCGCCTTCGCCATCTTCTTGATGGTGGCTTTGCTCGAGCCCGTCTTCAGGTCTTCCGCGTCGGTGACGAGATAGCCCGCGTCCTTGATGCGCATCATCAGCGACACGCGCATCTTCGATGCTTTGGGGCCGTCGATCTGCCCCACTGCAATATTCTTCTTGGCGCTGGTTGTGGCCTTTTTTGCCCCAAATACCGGCATCACCCCCGGGCTCGCCCAGGCGGGCGCAGCGACGAGGGCAAGGGTCGAGGCAAACGTGGCGACTAGGGTGCTCCGACGCATGAGAATGACGAGTCCGGCCAACCCGGAGCCTTTGGCTAGTAGTTCGGCCCGCCGGGCGCTGCAAGGTTCATAGCGCACGGCGTTCACTTCACGTACCGCGAGCGCGCCTCGTTAGCTCGACTTCGGTTACTGGCGCCTCGTCATGAGTACTCGCCGCTTGACTTGCCGGCCACTAGTGCCGGACGCTCGCGCGGCCCCTTTGTTCGTCATCACGGCCATGCATTCGCGATCGTCGCTCGGTCCCCTCGCTCTCGCCGTCCTGCTCTCCGTCATCGTTGTCCTCGTCGGGCCGCCGGCGTTCGCACAGCACGGCGAAGACATCGAGCTCATTCCCGACACGCCTGCGCCCGCGGCAACCTCGCGTCGCCGCGCGCCGCCGCCGCCACCGCCTCAAGACGAAGAGGCGGAGCCAGCGGCACCACCGCCCTCGAACGAGCTCGAGATCCGCGGCATGCATTGCACGCCGGACGTGAAAGAGGTCGAAATCCGGCGGCCAATTCCGATTTCCTGCAGGGTCGACTACCCGGTGAGCGGCGTCGAGCTTCGCTACAAGCTCTCGGGGCCCGGCACGAAGTGGGAGAAGATCGAGCTGCAGCAGGCCGACGCCGCGTACACGGCGACGATCCCCTGCTCCATCACCTCGCAGCCCGGCTCGATCAAGATCTACTTGTTCGCGCGGAACGAGCACAACAAGGTCGTCGCTCGCGTCGGTCGCAAGGAGTTGCCGCTCAGCGTGCGCCTCGTCGAGCATTCGAACGCGACGCCGCCGGCCCTGCCGGGGCAGAAAGCCCCACAGCGCTGCTACGAACAGAACGAGTGTCCGCCCGAGCTCGTCGGCACCTCCGCCTGTCCCGGCACGCACGTGGTGAAGGCAGCCAAGAAGGGCTGGGGCGCGACCTGCACGGCGACCTCGGAGTGCGGCAACAACCTCGAGTGCATCAAGGGCAGCTGCGAAGAGCCCGTCAAGTGCGAGGACACCAAGGACTGCGCCGAGGGTGGCGAATGCATCGACGGCAAGTGCCACGTGCCGGACGCCGAGGAGCTGAAGTCGCAGCTCGGCCCGCCCAAGCACCACTGGTTCGGGCTGCATTTCGGGGCCGATCTCCTGATGGCGGGCAAGGCGAGCGGCGTGTGCGGGCCCGACACGATGAGCGCCGACGCGAAGAAGTTCGCCTGCTTCGACGGCGGCAACGAGTACACGGGACTTCCGAACGCGGCCTACGCCGGCACCTTCAACGGGAGCCTTTACTTCGCCACCCTCCGCGCCCTCATCTCGTACGACTACATGGTCGGTCGCCTCGCGTTGGGCGCGCGTCTCGGCTGGGCGTTCCGCGGAGCGCCCAAGGACTTCAGCCCGATCCACATCGAAGCGCGCGTCGCGTACAGCCTACGCAAGGACCCCTTCAAGCTGAGCTTCCGTCCCTACCTCGGGCTCGCATTCGGTCACGCACAGGTCGACGCGTCGGCCCCCGTCACGATCGTCGACTGCGTCGGTCACGACCCGGCCTGCGTCGCAGCCAAAACCAAGGACGAGGTCAACGCCTACCTCTCCGATCCGAACCAAGCCGTGCTCAGAAAGCTCGACGCCTACAGGAGCGGCGCGCCCTTCTTCTTCGGCCCCACGCTCACGATGTTGTTCGCTTTGACCAACGAGGCGGCCATCGTGGTGAACCTGAACGCGATGTTTCCTGACATAAGTTTTGAGCCTAGTGTTGGG
>DASUGE010000422.1:0-5076 GCA_036274215.1 Polyangiaceae bacterium
GCGCGCTCCGCGGCCGCGTCGAGCGGCACATCGGGATAGTTGGGACCGAATTGGTGCACGCTCACGACCGGCAGCGCGAGGGCGGGGTTGGTCGTCGACTGCAGCCAGGCGACCGCGTCGCTGCCCTTGTGATGGACCATCACGAAGCTCTTTTCTTCGGGAAAGCCGATCAGGCCCTTGGGGAAGCCAATCACCTTCTTGTCATCGATTTCGAGCGTACCGAACCGGGTGCTTTCGATCTTCATGTCCTGTCTTCCTCTTCGACTAAAGCCTGGCGGGTTTGCGACGACCGCCCGATTTCTCGGCGCTCGGGGCCGGAGCGCCCTCGAGCAAAGCGCGCACGAGCTGAATGGCCTCGGCGTGAAGCTGGCAGGCGCGCGACTCGGACACGCCGAGTACCGCGCCGATCTCGCGCAGCGTGCACTCCTCCTGATAGTGGAGGCCGAGCACGAGCTGCAGCCGTTCCGGCAGCGCAGCAATGGCGTTGGCGACGCGCGCGCCGAGGTCGCGCTTCAACACGTTCGCTTCGGGCGAGGGCTCGAGCGACGACGGCTCGACCATGTCGATGTCGAGCCGCGCAAAGCCGGCTTCCCCGATCTCGCGCAAGAGCTCGTGGTACTCCGCGAGCGTGATGCCGAGGCCGCCCGCGATCTCCTCTTCGTCGGGCAAGCGCCCTTTTTCCTGCGTGAGGGCGACGACCGTCTGCGTGATGCGACGCGAGGCGCCGCGCAGCTTGCGCGTGAGGGGATCGAGGCTGCGGAGGTAGTCGAGGATCGCGCCGCGGACGCGGTAGGACGCGTACGCCTCGAGATCACCGTCGGCCATGTCCGGAGGACAGCGCTGCAGCGCTTCCGACAAGCCGACCCACCCGGCCGAGATGATGTCGTCGAGCGCGATCGTCGAAGGCAGGTTGCGGATCAACCGCATCGCGATGCGCCGCACCAGGGGCAGGTACTGCTCCGCCCGCGATTCGCGCAGAGCCGCCGGCACGAGCGCCGCGGTCGGCAGAACGGGGTCGGACGGGTGCGACTGAGACATATCGGGAGCCATTAGGAGGGCAGCTCGCTCGGGAAGATGAGCTCGACGACGCCTTGGGCTTCGGGTTCGAAGATGTCCTCGGGCACGCGGGGCCCGTCACACAGGAACGCGAGCGGCGTGCTCGTCGGCAGGCACGCGTGGAGCACACCGCCGGCACGCGACGCTTCGTCGAGCTTCGTGGCAACGACCGCGGTCGGCCGCGGGTTCTCGTACGAGCGCACGAGGCGGTCCACGTCGCCGCCGCGCAGCCAAGCCGGCACGGCAAGCAACACGTTTTTGTCCCAGCCCGACGCCCGCTCGAGCGAGCCCGCGAGGCGCTGCATCGGCAGCGGGTCGCCCGGCAGCTGACCCTCGGTGTCGACCAGGAGGATGTCGGGGTCCATCGAGGAGAGCGCGCGCTCGAACTCGTCGGCGTCGCGCGCCGCGTAGAACGGCAGACCAATCAGCCGGGCGTAGCGCTGCCACTGCTCGACCGCGCCCACGCGGAACGTGTCCAGGCTGATGACACCCACGCTGCGACCGAGATCGAGCCGTGCGCGCGCCGCGAGCTTGGCGAGCGTCGTCGTCTTGCCCGCCCCCGTGGGACCGACGCACGCGATGAGCTGCTGGCCCGGTCGCGCAATCAGCGACGGCATGACGCGAAGCTTCTCGGCGACGGCTTTGCGGAGCCACGGGCCGGAGGCGAGACCGTGCTTGGTCGAGCGCGGGGCGCCGGCAGCGAGCTCGTTCGCGAGGCTGCCCTCGACGCCGGAAGCATGGAGGTAGCCGAGCGCGCGGGCGCGGGGGGTGCACGCGGCCTGCAGCGCTTCAACGGCGGCCTTGAGCTCCGCGATCTCGCGGTTCACGTCGCCGACCGGAGCGCCCTTGCCGAGCGTCGCGCCCTTGGCTGCGCTCGGCGCCGCGGGCGCGCGCGCGATGCGGGCTTCCGGCTTGGGCTTCGCTTCGCCGAGGCGAGCCGGGCGAACACGGGGCTCGGCCGGCTCCGGGCGGAAGGGACGCACGGGCGTCTCACCGCGCGCGGCTTCGATCTCCACGTACCCGCGGTCGAGCGGGCTGCCGCCAGGTACACGGCGCGTCGCACGAATCACGGCGTCCGGTCCGAGCACCGTGCGCACTTGCGACAAGGCTTCGGTCACATCGGCTCCGCGGAAATTCTGGAACTGCACGGCTCGAGTCTCCTTGGGTTAGGCGGCTTCACTCGTGGTGAAGGAAATGGTTTCGAAGGGCCGGAGCTGTATGTCCGGCTCGATCTCTCGGAACGAAATCACGGCAAGCTGCGGCACGCGGCGCTCGGCGAAGGCGCGCACGTAGCGGCGCACGTCGGGGCTCGCGATGATGCACGGCGGGCGTCCGGCCTTCACCATGCGCGCCACGGCGGCTTCGAGCGATACGGCGAGGATGCGGGCGTGCTCGGGGTTCAGCGCGCCGCCGGTGCCCGAAGCAATCTCGCGCAGCGAGCGGCGGAACATGTCTTCCACCGGCGCGTCGAGCACGAGGCCCGCGAGCACGTCGTCGGACCCGGTGTACTGCGCGCTGATCTGGCGCGACAGGCGCTGGCGACAGAGCTCGGTCAGCTGCTCGGTGTCGCGCGTGGCCGGAGCGAGCTCGATGAGCCCTTCCAAAACCGTGCGCAGGTCTCGAATCGAGACGTTCTCGCGGAGCAGATTGCGCAGAACCTTGAGCACGTCGGTCGTCGAGAGCAAATTCGGTACCAAGTCCTCGATGAGCTTCGGAGTGCTCTTGGAGAACACCTCGAACAGGTGCGCGAGCTCCGCGCGACCGAGGATCTTGTGGGCTTGTGTGCGCGCCACCTCGCCGAGGTGGGTGGCGACGATGGTCGTGTGGTCGACAACGGTCGCTCCGAGCGCTTCGGCGAGCTCGCGGTCGCGCGGGTGGATCCAACGCGCTGGCGTTCCAAACGCCGGGTCCTTGACGGCCTCGCCGTCGAGCGGGCCGGCGCTGCCCGTCGGGTCCATCGCGAGCAGCCGCCCGGCGCGCGTCGTGCCGCGGGCGACCTCGGTCCCGAGCAGCAAGATGCGGTAAACACCAGGCAAAAGCTCGAGATTGTCGCGGATGTGCACGGGTGGAATCACCGTGCCTAGATCGATGGCGATCTGCTTTCTGAGCGCGCCGATGCGATCGACCAGCGTGCCGCCGAGCTCCGGATCGACGACCTGGACGAGCTCGTAGCCGACCTCGAGCGCGAGCACGTCGAGCGGCAGCGCACCGTCGATGTCCTCGGGCGAGCCGGGACGCGGCGCCGCTGCGGCCTGGGCTGCCGCTTCGGGCTTGGCTGCCGCTTCCGTGGTCGCGCCCGGCGGCGGCTGGCGTCCGAGCCAGAAGAGCCCGCCCGCGATCGCGAGGAACGGGATGGCCGGCATGCCGGGCAGAAGCGCGAAAAGCGTCAACACACCGGCGGTGGCAGTGACAGCGCGTCGACTGCCGAGGAGCTGGGCCTGGAACGCGCGAGCGATCTGGTCGCCCGTGGCCGAGCGCGTCACGACGACGCCCGCGGCGGTCGAGATCAAGAGGGCCGGGATTTGCGAAACCAGCGCGTCGCCGACCGACAGAATCGAGAAGGTTTCCGCGGCGCTAGAGAGCGTCATCCCGCGCGAAAGCCCGATCATCAGGCCGCCGACCAGGTTGATCGCCGTGATGAGCAAGCCGGCGACGGCGTCGCCTTTCACGAACTTGCTCGCGCCGTCCATGGCACCGAAGAAGTCGGCCTCGCGCTCGACGTTCCGGCGGCGTTCGCGCGCGATCTCCGCGCCGATGATGCCGGCGTTCAGATCGGCGTCGATCGCCATCTGCTTGCCGGGCATTCCGTCGAGGGCGAAACGCGCCGCAACTTCGGCGACGCGCCCGGCGCCCTTCGTGATCACGACGAAGTTGATGACCACGAGGATCAGGAACACCACCAAGCCGACGACGACGTTCCCTTCGACGACGAAGCGTCCGAACGTCTCGACGACGTGCCCGGCGGCGCCGTGCCCCTCGTGACCCTTCAACAAAATCAGCCGTGTGGTCGCGACGTTGAGGCTCAGCCTGAGCAGCGTGGCGATCAGGATGACGGCTGGAAACGAGCTGAATTCCAGCGGGCCTTCCATGAAAAGCCCGATCAGGAACACGCCGATCGAGACGGCCAGGCTGATCGCCAAGAACCCGTCCACGAGCACGCGTGGAATCGGGAGCACCATCATCAACACGATGAAGATGATCGCGAGCGGGACGATCATCTCGGATCGCGACCCGTTCGGCTTCGACGCGGGAGAGGCCACGCCCGAGCGGGTGCCAGAAACGTGCCACGGAGCGACGAGAACGCGCGGGATGAAAGTCCGGCTGTTCGCTAGTTATTGCGGGGTAAGCGTCAACGCCTTGACGCGGAAGCGCGGAGGCGGTGAGCGGAGTTTGACACCTACCTTGGCGCTATTTGCGGCTCGGTGCTTCGAGCTCGGCGACGCGGCGTTCGAGATCGAGACGGGCGGCGCGTTCGCGCTCTTCCCCGGTGAGCCAACGGAGCTTGCCTGCGCGATCGTCGGCCACTTCGAGCAACGCGTCCGAAGGCACGAGCCACGCTTCGAGAACCTCCGAAAATACCGGCCCGGAACCGAAGTGGACGAGGGCGAGCTGCCCGAGCTCGTTCCGCCGCCAGAGCTGGAGCGGCACCGGGCCGCCGAGTGACGCTGGCCCAGCCAGGAGCGGATCGAACACGCAAAGCTCCTGAGCGCCGCACGCCGCATACCGATCCTGGATCGCGGCGTAATCCTTGTGCGGATGATTTGCGCTCACCACCTCGACTGCAAAAGACGGCGCGCGATGCCCCGGCTTCCAGAGGCACAGGCTCGACAGCTGCTCCGGGTTCGGCGGCGCCGGCTCGAGCACGCACACGTCGGGATCGATGCCGACGGCCGGACGCTCTTCGAGCCAGCGGACGGCCAGGTCGCGAGCAACGAATAGCGAGCGGGGCGACCGCGCAGCAAACGCCTCGAGCACACGTCTGAGGTGCTCCGCCGCGTGGTCGTGCGGAACTGATTGCGG
>DASUGE010000423.1:0-7050 GCA_036274215.1 Polyangiaceae bacterium
CGAGCCGCCACTCTCGGCGCCGGCCGCGCCCGCCTGACCCGACGTGCCGCCGGTGCCGCTCGTGCCACCGGTGCCTCCGCCGGGCACGTCACCACACACACCGGAGCTCGAGCCCGGCATCACGTTGCAGGGCAAGCCCGAGCAACAGTCGGCACTGGTGGTGCAGGCGCCGTCGGCATTCACGCAGCCCTTGCCGCAGATGAACGCCGGCTCGCCGTCTGGATTCGGAACACACGGCAGGTTGCAGCAGTCAGCGCTCGTGGCGCACGCTTTACCCTCGTAACTGCCCTGGTCGGTGCAGTCGACCTCCGCAGCGAGGCAGCGCGGAATGCCGAGGTTGTCCTGCTTGCAGGTGGCATTCTGGAGCACGTTGCCCGAGCAGCAGTTCGCGTTGGCGCTGCATTCGATCTCCTGCAGACGGCAAATCCCTCCCGCCGGGGTGCAGGAGTTGCCCGCGTTGCAACGGCCGACCGTCGCGTCGCTCCCTTTGCTGCACTCGATACCAGCGCTGTCGCCGTCCGGCCTGGTCGCTGAGCCGCAACAATCCACGTCCTCGCGGCAAATCTCTCCAGTCGGGTGACAGCCGCTCGGGGGCTGGCAGACGAGCACGCCGGTCGGGCCGTACGGGAAGCACGCGCGGCTGCAGCACTCACCGCCGCAGGTCGGCAGCTCGCCGCCCTCGTAGATCGCGCCGCCCGAGCAGACTTCACCCGCGCTCAGGCAGCCTCCGGCTCCGCTCGCCGGCGCGAGCGTGCAGAGGCCGAGGGCACTGTCCCCCAGCTTGGCGCAGAGACCCGCGCAGCACTCCGCGTCCGTCGCACACACATCGCCCGACTGGGTGCAGAACGACGGTTGCGCGCACACGTCGTCGAGGCAATAGCTCGAGCAGCAGTCGGCGTGAGTCGAACAGCTGTTCCCCAGCGTGCTGCACGCGGTGCTCAGCGGGGCGCACGTACCGTCCGTGCAAACGCCGCCGCAACACTCGTCGTCGGTGGCGCAGCTCTCGCCGTCACCCGTACACCGGTCGTTCGAGCAAGCGCCGTCGAGGCACGATAGCGAGCAGCAGTCCGTGCTCGCACGGCAGGTTTCACCCGCTCCGATGCAGCTTCCCGACGGCTTTTCGCAAGTGCCTGCCGCCGGCTCGCAGAAGCCGGTGCAGCACTCCGCGCTAGCGCTGCAGGTCGTGCCGATCGGCGCGCACAGGTTCTCGCCAGTGCCGCCGGACGGCGTGCCCGCGTCCCCGCTCGAGCCGCCGCCGGACCCACTCGAGCCTCCCTTGGAGCCGCCCGTGCCTCCAGCGCTCGAGCCGCCTCGACCCGCGCTAGCGCCCGAGCTGTCGCCGGCACCGCTCTTTCCCGCAGCGGGTCCGCCACCCGAGCCCGTCGTTTCGTCCCCGCTTCCGCAGCCGAGGAAAATGCCGTTTACGAGCAGTCCGAAAACCACGAAACCGAGCGTCGTTCGAGCAGTCATGTTCGAGTCCTGTATTCTCGCGTGCGAAGAGCGACGACGTAGAAATTGCCCCGGCCCTCATTGGCTCCGCTAACGAGGACGACGCGCGCAGCGTAGCCTTCAGCGGTTCCCGCCGCTAGCCTAAGATCTTCGGGTGCGCTCATTCTGTGCGGACTTGAATCAGTGGGTGTCGACGGGCCCGGTTATGAACCGGCACCATCGGAAGTGGGCACTGGTCGTTGCGGTACCCACCTGTTCCCACCGCGGCGCATCGGCGAGCTGGCTCGGTTGCTATGGCCCCGGTGCATAGCCCTTGCACCCCCACTCGTCGGTGGCCCAGCTCGGGTCGGCACATTTCCCGTCGGTCCCGCACTGAAGCTCGTAGCGGCACGCGCGACCGCACGGCTCACCGAGCTCGCTGAGCGGCCGACACGTGGTCTCGCAGTAGGCCTTCGACCCACACTCTTGCTCGGTACCGGGGCATTCACCGCCGAGCGGAACGAGCGGCTGGCAGACGGCTTCGAGACCGGCGTGCGAGCAGTAGAGCCCATCGTCCTCGAAGCAGAGCGCGTAGGTGGCGCCCACTCCGTACGTCGTCGACGGGCACTTTTCGCCGTAATTGCAGGTACTGACGCATAGCTTGCCGAGCTTGGCGCGGGGTGCCGGCGTGCACTCGCCGAGCGCGTCCGGATCGGAGCCGTGCAGGATGAGGCACGTCACCTCGCCGTACGAGCGATCGCAGTCGGAGCCCTGACGGCACGTCTCGCCGATGGCGCGCGTACCGACCAAGACATCGCGGCATGCGGTCCAGACGACGTTCTGGTTGCACTGGCTCGCTCCATCGTAGGCGGCCTCACAGCGAGCCAGCGCTTCGGGATCCACGACCATGAAGCCTGTCATCAGCGAAGGCAGGTTCATGGTGTGCTCCGCATAGCTCGCTTCACACGCCTCGAGCGACGAGGGGCCCGTCGTGCAGCACCGGGTCGCGGCGGCGCAGTAGGCTTCGACGCCCGGGGTGAGCGCGCCGAACGGCCCGGTGCCACCTTGCGCAGTCCCCGCGTGGCCGCCGGTCCCCGCGCTCATTCCCGCACCGCCCGTCGCTCGCCCGGCACCGCCGCCAGTCCCGCTCTCTGCAGCGTCCCCGGCTTGACCCACGGCATCGCCGCCAGCGTCGGCACCTTGTCCGCTTCCTGCGCGTGCGCCCGCGCTTCCCCCGGCGCTCTGCCCGCCGCTCGTGCCTCGGCCGGCGCTTCCGCTCGCGCCCCCTGTGCTGGCGCCCCCGGCGTGCGCCCCGGCCGTCGTCATTTCTCCCGCGCGCCCGGCGGGGGGTGGTGAAGCCTCGGACGCGTGGTTCGATTCTCCGCCACAACCGGCCACGACGAGCGCTGCCCCTACGCCACCCTCAAGCCAAGCGCGAACAGTCGAGTGCCTCTCGCTCCACCAAAGCATGAAAGGAGCCTAGCACCACGAGATACACGGGCTTTGGCGCGCCTATGACGCGTGCAATTCGTGCGCACCGACCCGCGCTCGAATCGCGTTTCTCCGATTCTTGCGCGTCCGGGTTCCACGGGACGCGATGCTTCTGCGTGGAACGCGGTTTGCTTTATCCGGAGCAGGAGGCATCAATGGCCACCATATTCCGCCGCTCAATCCTCTTTTTGCTGAGCGCTCTCGGGGCTGGATGCGGAGATCCCGGCGCGACAGGAGCGTTCGATGGCGCGTCGACCGCTATCGACGAGGCGACCGCCGAGAACGGACGCCACGCCGAAGCCTGCCGGCATGCGGGAACTTTGTCCGCGATGCTCGCGGACGTTACGCGACATGAATCCGCCATGAACGACCTGACGGCGCGCTTGGCGGCAGCCAGCGACCAGATGCAGAGCGACATGACGGACACGCACGCATGCGCTGGGCAGGGCATGGCTCACATGTCGCAGGAGCTCACCGAGACGAACGCCGAGGTCGCGGTGCACGCCAAGCAAATGCGCGCGGCGGACACGGTCGGCGCAGGACACTACGAGTGCAGCGTTCATTCTCACGAGCTCGGAAAGATGCTCGCAAGCATGAGGAACGACTTGGGCTCGATGGCCTGCGCTCCCCGGTGACAGGGGCGACCTGCTACGCCGCCAAGGCGCTCGCGCTGGGTTGCGGCCGCGGAGCACCCGCCGTAAGACCGTCACCATGAGGACGATGGAAGAAGCGGAAGCGTGGGTGCGAGAACACTCCGCGACGCTGACGGTGAATTACGCGGAAGGCATCGCGTCGCTCCAAGTCAGCGCGTTCGTTGCCTACTCGAACACCCCCACGCCGCTCGCGGAGGTGCTTCCCGATCTCATCGAACGCGTCGAGCAGCAGATGACGGAGCGGCTCACGCAGCCGGAGCCGATCTCGGCCGATCTGGCCCGGCGCGCGCGCTAACGTTCAGCGTCGCAATAGCGCTATAGGCTGGTGGTGGCGACTACGAAGGGTATCCAGGCGTCGGCGCAGTCCACGGGAGGCGACTGGCGCGCCCCCGGTGACGCGCGGCCCACGGAGGTTCCGGAGTGGGTGCGACAGCTCGTCTGGTGGATGGACAGCGCGTTCTCCGTGCCGGGAACGAAAGTGCGCATCGGGCTCGATCCGATCTTGGGTCTCCTTTTGCCGGGCCTCGGCGATGTGCTCGGCGCGATCCCCTCGCTGCTGCTGCTCTCCTTGGCTTCGCGACAGCGCGTTCCGATCGTCGTGCTCGCCCGGATGGTCCTGAACATCGCCATGGATTCGGCGATCGGCGCGATCCCCATCCTCGGCGATGTCTTCGACGGCACCTTCCACGCCAATCAGAGGAACCTCGAGCTCCTCGACCGCCACGCCGGCGCCGCCCGGCCGGCGCGCGTTCGCGACTACCTCGTGGTTGCCTCGGCGATTCTGCTGGCGGCCGCATGCATCGTGCTGCCCGTCGTGCTGGTCGTGGTGCTCGTCAAAGCGCTCGCCGGCGGGTGAGGGCGTGGTCGCCGGCATGAGGCCGCGCCGCCCGTCGCTCGGCTTCATCGCTTGACAGCTATATAGCGCGTACGTTATGTATTGGTGGTGGCCCCGCAGCGCTCACTGGACGCGACTTTTTCGGCGCTGTCGGACGCGACTCGGCGGGCGATCCTCGCGCGGCTGGCGCTGGGGGAGGCCACGGTGAGCGAGCTCGCGGAGCCGTTCACCATCTCGCAGCCAGCCTTCTCGCGCCACATCAAGGTGCTCGTCGACGCCGGACTCATCCTCCAGCGCGTGGAGGGAACGAAGCGCCCATGTCGCTTGGCCGCGGGCGGCCTGTCGGCGCTCGACGAGTACCTCGAACGGCTGCGCCAAGCCTTCGATCAAAACTATCGCCGACTCGATCGGCTTCTGAAGAACCCGCCCGCAAGAAAGGACCGCTCGCCATGAATCAACTGAAATTGGAGACCGAAGGAGACACGCACATCGTCGTGAAGAGGCGCTTCGACGCGCCGCCCGAGGCGGTCTATCGCGCACACCTCGATCCCGAGCTTCTCCGCGAGTGGCTGCTCGGCCCGGACGGCTGGACGATGCCGGTGTGCATCAACGAAGCGAAGCCGGGCGGGAAGATCCGCTACGAATGGACGAACGACAAAGGCGGCGGCTTCTACATCACGGGCGAGATCGTGTCGCTCGAGCCAGCGCGGCGCATCGTTCACGTCGAGCGCATGCACCTGCCCGACCCGACGCCCGACAGTCACGTCGAGACGACCTTCACCGCGGACGGCTCGGGCACGCTCATGGTCATGCGCATGACCTTGCCGGACGCGAAAGCCCGCGCCGCCGTGCTGGCGTCCGGCATGGACCGCGGCATGGAGGCTTCCTACGCGCGCTTCGAGCGTCTCTGGGCCACGAAGGCGGCGCGATGACTCGCGGCACCTCGAGTGGGGCGCGGGCCCGCGTGAACCTGAGCATCGACGTGCCCGATCTCGAGGCCGGGCTCCGCTTCTATGCGGCGGTGTTCGGGTTCGTCGAGACGGCGCGGCCCTTTCCGACGATGGCCGTCCTCGACGCGAACAACGTCACGGTATGCATGCACGCGAAGCCGGCGGGAACGAAGAGCTCGCTGGCAGCGGGCTTCGAGCTCCGCCACTACGAGCGACATTGGACGCCGGTGCACCTCGACTTCGACGTGCCCGATCTCGACGCCGTGCTCGCGAAGGTCCGCGCGGGAGGGGGAACGATCGAGAACGAGTTCCGCAATCAAGGGCCGAAGCCGGTCGCGTTCTGCAGCGACCCGTTCGGCAACGGCTTCTGCGTCATCGGGGAGGGGTGACGGAGCGTCGCGTCGCGACAGCGACGTGAAGCTGGCTTCTTCGGGGGTTGGTCCCCGACGCTTTTGCAGGGGGGGGCGGACGCAGGCGCGCTCGTGGGAGGCGCGGAGGCAGTCGCCGAGATCGCGGCGGACTCGGCAGGAGGTTGGTGGTCCCTCGAGGCGGGATGGTAACCTCCGAGGTTCCGCAACGTCATGAGGATCATGCCGCCAGCTGTTCGAAAAAACGGGGTTCCCGGCGTCGTAGTCGCTGCTCTTCTGCTCGGCGGGTGCGGGGGAGGCGGGGCGCCGCTCCGTGCGAGCGCACCGAAGCTTTCTGACGACCAGGCGCTCTGCCGGGCGGCCGCGCTGCGGGAGACGCCGCTCGTCACGGAGTGGAGCGCCGCCGAGAAGGCGAGTCTTCAGGCGCGCTTGCGCTCGGGCGGACTCGCCGTCGAGTACACGGGGTGCAGCATGCGGCCGATCCTCTCGTGCAACGTGCGGGGCACGTATCGCTGGCAGCGCACGACGCTGTCATCGGAGACGATCGACATCCAGAACAAGGACGAGCTCTTCACGAAGCTTCCGCTCGGTGCCTTCGCGCTCGAAGCCGAGCTCGCCCGAGCAGGGATGCTGCAGGTACGGACGATGGTCGGCGGGCAGTACGTGCTCGACGGCGCGACGGCAGCGGAGGTGCCGGACTACGGGGACTGCGCTCAGGCGACCCACCTCCTTTCCGGGCTTTCGATCGGCAGCTTCAAGTTGAACTCGGGGGGCAGCTTGCAGGCGGGCACCGCGGTCGGCGTCGGGGAGGTGGGGGGCGGTGCCAAGACGACGAGCTCCGAAACCATGCTGCGCGAAGCCGGCGACTTCGAGAGCTGCCGGCTCTCGACGGACGAGACCCCGGACATCGGCTGCAGCTCGCCCATTCAAGCGTTCCTCGTCCCGCTACCGAGGTTCGCGAAAGAGCGGGGCAGCGGCACGTTGCGCGTCACCTTCGCGTCGGGCAGCCCCGACCGCGTGTGGGAGCTTCGCTCGAACCAGCAGTTCGTGTGTCGGACGCCGTGCACGCGCTGGACCAACCCGGCCGAGAGCTATCAGCTGCGCGCGGAGTCCGGGCCGGAGCTCGAGACGGTTCAGGTGCCCGATCTCCGCCCGTACGAAGGCGTGAGCGCGCTCGAGGTGCGCGCGCATCCGCGCAAGACGGGCGCCATGGTGGGCGGCATCGTCATGGCGGGCTTGGGCGGCGGCCTCGCCTTCATCGGCGGGATGCTCGCGCTCGCGGGCAGCGCCGGCGACCGCAGCGGGCTCGTCACGGCCGGTGCGAT
>DASUGE010000424.1:0-10525 GCA_036274215.1 Polyangiaceae bacterium
CACCGGGTAACCGATGCCCTGCGCGATACGGCGCGCCTCGTCCACCGTCTTCGCGATGCCGGCGCGCGGCCGCTTCAAGCCGAGCTTCGTGAGCAGCGCGTCGAACCGCTCGCGATCCTCCGCGCGGTCGATGGCGTCGGCCGGCGTGCCGAGCAGCCGGATGCCCGCCTTTTCGAGCGGCACGCTGAGCTTCAGCGGCGTCTGCCCGCCGAACTGCACGATCACGCCGAGCAGCTCGCCGCGGCTCGCCTCTTCACGGCAGATGGCCAGCACGTCTTCCAGCGTGAGCGGCTCGAAGTACAGACGATCCGAGGTGTCGTAATCGGTCGACACCGTCTCCGGATTGCAATTGACCATGATGGTCTCGATCCCGAGCTCGCGCAGCGCGAATACGGCGTGGCAGCAGCAGTAGTCGAACTCGATGCCCTGACCGATGCGGTTCGGACCGCCGCCGAGGATGATGACCTTGCGCTTGGCCGAGACGTCGGCCTCCGACTCGGTCTCGTACGACGAATAGAGGTAGGGCGTCTTCGCGGGAAACTCTGCGGCGCAGGTGTCGACGCGACCGAACACGGCGCGGACCCCGAGCGCGTCGCGCGTCGCACGCACGGCATCCTGCGTCGTGTTGCGAAGCTCGGCGAGCTGCGCGTCGCTGAAGCCGAGCCGCTTGCTCTCGAGCAAGAGCTCGCGCGTGAGCTCGGGCGCGCGCCGAATCACGCCCTCTTGCTCGATCAGGCGCACGAACTGCGAGATGAACCACGGGTCGATCGCCGTGCGCGCGAACACCTCTTCGGGCGTGAATCCCTGACGGAGCGCGTCGCCCACGTAGAACAGCCGCTCGGCGGTCGCGACGCCAATCAGCCGCTCGAGCGCGACGCGCAGCTCGTCACCGGCCGGCGGCGGCAGCGTAGGCCGCGGCTTGGCGGCGGGCGGCGCGTCGTGGGCGAGGTCGCGCTTGCGCCCTTCGGGCTCGCGCGCCAGCACGCGATAATCGACGCGATCCATCAGGCTCATGAAGCCGGTCTTGCCGGTCTCGAGCGAGCGCGCCGCCTTCTGCAGCGCTTCCGCGAAGGTGCGGCCGATG
This sequence comes from Polyangiaceae bacterium, assembly GCA_036274215.1. Classification (GTDB taxonomy): domain Bacteria; phylum Myxococcota_A; class Polyangia; order Polyangiales; family Polyangiaceae; genus PMG-095. Next base: position 1,085 of record DASUGE010000424.1, read on the forward strand.
CTCATCACCTCGCCCACGCTCTTCATCTGCGTGCCGAGCCGAGCGTCGGCGCCCGGGAATTTCTCGAACGCGAAGCGCGGCCACTTCACGATCACGTAATCGATCACGGGCTCGAACGCGGCGCTCGTGCCCGTGATGTCGTTCGTGAGCTCGTCGAGCGTGAAGCCGACGGCGAGCTTGGCCGCGACCTTGGCGATCGGGTAGCCGGTGGCTTTCGACGCGAGGGCGCTCGAGCGCGACACGCGCGGGTTCATCTCGATCACGAGCATGCGACCCGTCTTCGGGTCGACCGCGAACTGCACGTTCGAGCCGCCCGTCTCGACGCCGATCTCGTGCATGACGGCGCGCGCAGCGTCGCGCAGGCGCTGGTATTCGCGATCGGTCAGCGTCATCGCGGGCGCGACGGTGATCGAGTCACCGGTGTGCACGCCCATCGGGTCGATGTTCTCGATCGAGCAGACGACGATGAAGTTGTCCTTCGTGTCGCGGATGACCTCGAGCTCGTACTCCTTCCAACCGATCACGCTCTCTTCGACCAGGACTTGTCGCGTCGGCGACTGCTGCAGAGCCCAGTCGAGCTTCGCGTCCAGGTCTTCCGGTCGGTCGACGATGGCGCTGCCGCCGCCGCCCATCGTGAAGCTCGGGCGCAGGATCAGCGGGTAGCCGGTCATCTCGGCGACCGCGTGGCCCTCCTCGAGCGTCGTCGCGTAGCCGGAGCGGGGGCATTCGAGCCCGCAATTGCGCATCGCGTCCTTGAAGAGCTGGCGGTCCTCCGCCTTGCGGATCGCGTCGACCTGGGCACCGATGAGCTTCACGCCGAAGCGCGAGAGCACGCCCGACTCGTGCAGATCGAGCGCGAGGTTCAATGCCGTCTGCCCGCCGAGCGTCGGCAGGAGCGCGTCGGGGCGCTCGCGCTCGATGATGGCGGAGAGGGCGCTGCGCGTGAGCGGCTCGATGTAGGTCCGCCGCACGAGCTCCGGGTCCGTCATGATCGTCGCCGGATTCGAGTTCACGAGCACCACGTCGTAGCCGAGGCTCGTGAGCGCCTTGGCGCCCTGCGTTCCCGAATAATCGAACTCACACGCCTGCCCGATCACGATCGGACCGGAACCAATGAGGAGGATCTTGGAGAGGTCGTCGCGGCGGGGCATCGTGAGGCTGCCGCTTAGCACGGGGCGGGACCGGGGAAGACATCGCCCCCCCGCCCCCCCTGGCGACCCAGCCCGCCGTGGCCCCCGCCTTCCGCGGCCCGGATTCCCGGACCGGATATGCCTCCCCCCCCTACCCGGTGATTTTCCTTCGCTCCGGCCTAGCCGCCGGCTTGACGAGTGGGTGCCCTTCCGTCATAAGTCCGCGCTCCCCGGGGTACGCCCCTGGGGCACGGAGCACCATGCCGAAGATGAAGACGAATCGCGCTGCCGCCAAGCGCTTCAAAGTGAGTGGCTCGGGCAGAGTCCGTAGGCCCAAGGGCGGCGCCCAGCACGGCTTCATCGGCAAGAGCCGCAAGCGGCGCCGCCGCCTGCGCAACAACGACATGGTGGAGAAGGCGCTCGAGAAGCGCGTGAAGATCCTCCTGCCGTACGGCTGAGTAGAAGAGAGAGGCTAGTCCCATGTCCCGCGTCAAACGTGGTCCGTCGCCCCGCCGTCGCCATAAGCGCGTGCTCGCCCAGACCGAGGGTTTCTTCGGTGGGCGCAAGAACCGCTACCGCCAGGCGATGCGCGTTCTGTGGAAGTCGTGGCAGTACGCCTACGCCGGCCGCAAGCTGAAGAAGCGCGAATTTCGCGCCCTTTGGATCACCCGCATCAACGCTGCCTGCCGCCAGAACGGCACCACCTACTCGAAGCTCATCGCCGCGCTCGGTACCGCCGGCATCGAGCTCGACAGGAAGGCCCTGGCCGACATGGCGTTGAACGACGCCGCGGCGTTCACCAAGCTCGTCGCGCTGGCCGGTTCGGCCGGCTGAGGCGGGGCGGCGCGTGTCCGCCGGGTCCCCGAGCATCGATCTCGGCCCCATCGTCGCCCGAGCGCGCGAGCGCTTCGACGCGGCCGCGACCGAGCACGAGCTACGAGCGCTCAAGGCCGAAATTCTCGGCAAGAAGGGCGAGCTCACTGCCGAGCTGAAGAGCCTCGGTCAGGCCCCGCCCGAGGAGCGCAAGCGCATCGGCGAGCGCGTGAACGTCGCCAAGGCGGAGGTCGAGGCCGCGTTCGAGGCGCGCCTGTCGGCCCTGGCCGCCGCTGCGCGCCGCGCCGAGCTCGAGGCGCCGCCGTTCGATCTCACCCTTCCGGGTCGTTTCCCGTTGCCGCGCGGACACCTGCACCCGGTGACGCGCGTCAAATGGGAGATCCTCGACGTCTTCCGCTCGCTCGGCTTCGCCGTCGCGTGGGGCCCCGAGGTCGAGCTCGAGCAGAACAACTTCGAACGCCTCGCCTTCCCGCCCGATCACCCGGCGACGGACATGCAGGATAGCTTCTGGGTGAACGTCGAAGGCGCGACCGCCGGCGTGCGCGCGCTCTTGCGTACGCACACGAGCACGGTGCAAGTCCGCGAGATGAGCACGCACGCGCCGCCGCTCGCCGTCGTGAGCGGTGGCCCCGTCTACAGACGAGACGACGACGTCACCCACTCGCCGATGTTCCACCAGATCGAGGGTTTCCTCGTCGACGAACGGACGAGCTTCGCCGAGCTAAAGGGCGTGTTGAGCGAATTCGCGCGCCGCTTGTACGGCCCCGACTGCAAGACGCGCTTTCGCCCGAGCTACTTTCCGTTCGTCGAGCCCGGCGCCGAAATGGACGTAACGTGCGCTTTTTGCCGGCCGGACGACGGCTCGCGCGCAACGTGCCGCGTCTGCAAATCGAGCGGCTGGCTCGAGGTGCTCGGCTCGGGAATGATTCACCCCGAGGTGTTTCGACATTGCGGGATCGACTCCGAGCGTTACCGCGGCTTCGCGTTCGGCCTCGGCGTCGATCGCCTCGCGATGCTTCGCTACGGCATTCCCGACATCCGGCTGCTGTTCGAAAACGATCCGCGCTTTCTCAATCAGTTTTAGGGCCGCCGCCCGAGCCCGAAAAACCATCTCTATCGACACGGGACTCTCATGCCCGCGCCGCCATGCCCGTTCATGGGGGGTATGATCCCGGAAGTTTTTAGCCCACCGTTCGCGACACCAAAGTCAGGGATTGGCGGCACACGTTGTGCCCCTTGCCTCGCAAACCTTGCGGTCTTAGTTACCCGCGTTGACAGAGTTCGACCGGCGTCGGGTACTTGATCCCGACGGGGAGCGGCAGTCGGGAATGACTGCATCTCCTCGCATGTTTCACCCCTACGGCAACCTGCGGATTCCTCGGCCGCAACTTGCCGGCTCTGCCAGAATCCCGCTACACGCCTCGAGCTGAATCCAAAGCCCGGTTTCACGCGTAGATACGAGGGACCGGATCTACTGCCATGCCTACCCGCTCCGCGCAACCCACCTCCTCTCGGCCCGCCCCCGCCACGGACCCCCACCAAGGCAGCCACCCAGGCCCCCCGGCCCCTCGCCCCGGCCGCTTGACCGGGTCGGCGGTCAGCCTTACTGATCCGAAGGCGGCTCGAATTTTGCAGAAGGGTTTCGCATCGGAGTCTTCAATGAGAACCCAATCAGCATCCGCGAGTGGTCTCAAGTCTTCCAAGGACCGCGCCCCCCAGAGCGCGCCTGCCTCCAGCGCGAGCCCCGTCTCGAGCGCCAGCCCCAATAGCCAGAGCGAGTACACGGAGGAGAGCGAAGAGACCCGCGTCCGCGCCACCCCCGGAGCCCGCACCTCCGATCCGCCGGAGAGCACGACTGAGATGTTCACCGAGACGGGCGAGACGTTCGTCCCGGAATCGGACGCCGCGACCGATTCGATGCTCTCCCGCTACTTCCGCGACATGGCAACGCACCAGGTCATGGGCCCGGACGAGGAGCTCTCGGCTGCCCAGGCCGTCGAGCAGGCGGAGATCATGCACTGGACCGCGCTCCTGAACTACGTCCCCACGGCGGAGCTCATGTTCGAGCAGCTCGAAAAGGACGTGCAGACGCTCGCTCCGGAGGAGCGCCCCGAGCTCCCGCAGCTGCTCGAGCTCCGCAAGCTCGCCAAGACCTACAAGAAGCAGCGCTCGAAGCTGAACGCGGACCAGATGCGCACCTGGTGCGATCTCTCGGCGTCGCTCGGTCGCGAGGTGCGCCTGCCCGATTCGGATCGAATCTGGATGGCGAACGCGGAGCGCATCTCGCGCTGTGAGAGCGTCGAAGGCGGCGACGAGATGATCGTTCCGGAGACGACGCCGGATACGCCTGCGTACCGCCGTTACCTCGCGCGCGTTCGCGAGACCGACCGCACGCAGCGCCGCGCGAAGAACCGCTTCGTCAAGGCGAACCTGCGCTTGGTCGTGAGCATCGCGCGCCGCTACAACCGCGGCCGCCTCCCGCTCATCGATCTGATCCAGGAAGGCAACATCGGCCTGATGAAGGCGGTGGAGCGCTTCGATCACACGCGCGGCTACCGCTTCTCGACCTACGCCTCGTGGTGGATCCGTCACGCGATCAGCCGCGCCCTGGCCGACAAGGGCCGCGCGGTCCGCATCCCCGTGCACATGCTCGATACGTACAATCGCGTTTCGCGCGCGACGCAGACGATCATCGCGCGCACGGGCCGCGAGCCCTCGATCGAAGAGCTCGAGAAGGAGACGGGCGTCCCCCGCGACAAGCTCGACAAGGTGAAGGATCTCTACGCGGACACGCCGTTCTCCCTCGATCGTCCCGTCGGCGACGAGGATGGCCGCCGCTTCATCGACTTCCTCGTCGAAGAGAACATGCTCTCGCCGTACGACAACCTCGCGAACCAGAAATGGGCCGAGGAGGTGCAGCGCTTGCTCGGCACGCTGACGCCGATCGAGTCGCGCATCATTCGTTGGCGCTTCGGCCTCGACAACGAGGACGAGCTCACGCTCAAAGAGATCGGCGACAAGTACAACCTGTCGCGCGAGCGCATCCGCCAGCTGCAAGAGCAGGCGATCGGTAAGATCCGCAAGCAGATGCGGGACTTCTGACGCGCGCGTTGCCGCGGCCTGCGGGTCGCGGCGACAACACCCGTTGAAACCGATGACCGCGGGGGCCCGAGCCCCGGCGCGGAACGCCTCGGCGCGCCTCGCGCGGGACCTGGCCCGGATGAACCGCGACCCCACCCTGGGGTAGTCGTCCGACGACCGCTCCGCGGGCGAGGCGTTTCGGTGAAAACCTAGTTATTCTAGGTAGTTATCACCGTTTCCGCTGATGTCATTTACATTTGTGGGGCTTCGGCGCATAAGGGCGCGCGTCGGAAATAGCCATTTCTTGGCGCAGAACGGGCACCTAGCCGCCCGAAAGCGCCCGCTGCCCGAACCCCCGGTCTGGCGGCGACCCACGCCTCCCCGATCTGCCTCGGACCTCGATGAATCTCTTCGTATTCCCGCGCTGGGCGAACAAGACAAGAGCGCTAGCGGGCCTCGTCCTCGGAGGCGCCCCCGTCTACCTCACCTTCCTCATTTGGTACGGCGCGTCACCCAAGACGACCGACGTGGGGTACGAGCCGCAGCAGCCGGTCCCGTATAGCCATGCCCTGCACGCCGGGCAGCTGGGCCTCGACTGCCGCTACTGCCACAACACGGTCGAGCAGGCGGCCGTCGCGGCGATCCCCGCGACCGAAACGTGCATGAACTGCCACGCGCGCGTTCACACGAAGAGCGAGAAGCTCGCCCCCATCCGGGAGAGCCACGAAACGAACAACCCGGTGGAGTGGATCAAGGTCCACGACCTGCCGGATTACGTTTACTTCAACCACAGCGCTCACGTGACGCGCGGTGTCGGCTGCGTCACCTGCCACGGCCGCATCGACCAGATGGAAGAGGTCTATCAGCACGAGCCGCTCAGCATGGGCTGGTGCCTCGATTGCCACCGCGCGCCCGAGAAGAACCTGCGTCCGCCGGAGGAGGTCACCAACATGACCTGGGCTCCGCCGGATGGCGCCGATCCCGTCGAGTACGGAAAGATGCTGCGCGCGAAGAACAACCTCAACCCTCCGACGGACTGCTCGACATGTCATCGCTGAAGAAGAAAGCCCTGCCCATGGTCGCGCAGAGCGTCGCGCCAGCCGGGGCGAGCGCCGAGCCCGCGCCCACCTCAGGCAGCGCACGTCCACGCTTTTGGCGGAGCTTCGCCGAGCTCGAGAACACCCCGGAGTTCCGCGCCTCGCTCGAGCGCGAGTTCGCCGCGCCGCCCGTAGACGTGCCGCCGAACGCGCCGGAGCGCCGCCGCTTCATGCAGCTCATGGGCGCGTCGCTCGGCCTCGCGGGCGTCGGCTGCCGCTGGCAGGAAGACAAGATGCTGCCGCTCACGCGGCGCCCCGACGGCACCATTCCAGGCAGCACCAAGCGCTACGCCACGGCCATGGAGCTCGACGGCGTGGCCGTGGGCCTGCACGCGACGAGCTACGACGGGCGCCCGATCAAGATCGACGGCAACCCCCTGCACCCCGAGAGCCTCGGCGGCGCGAGCGCCATGCACCAGGCGAGCGTGCTCGGCGTCTACGACCCGGACCGCAGCGACAAGCCGTGGCGCCGCGGCGCCGGTGGCGCCGCCGCTTCGGATTGGAACGCCGCGACGCAGTTCCTCACCGCTCACTTCGCGAAGGTCAGGGGCACGCGCGGCTACGGCTTGCGCGTGCTCGCCGAGCGCAGCTCCTCGCCGACGCTCGAGCTCTTGAAGCAGCGCTTCATGGCGGCGTTCCCGCAGGCGCGCTGGGTGACGTACGAAGCCGCTTCGAGCGACGGTGCGCGCGCGGGCTCCGTGCTCGCGTTCGGCAAGCCGCACCGCGCGATCCTCCGGACGGAAGCAGCCCAGGTCATCGTCACGCTCGACGCCGACCTGTTCGGGCCGACCTTCCCGGGCAACCTGGCCCATGCCCGCGCCATCGCCAAGGGACGCGCGCCCGACGCGCCGATGAACCGCATCTATGCGATCGAGGCCGGCTACTCGCTGCTCGGGACGATGGCCGATCACCGGCTCGGCGTGCGCGCCGAGCAGGTGAAGACGTTCGCCGCGGCGCTCGACGCCAAGGTGAGCGCGCTCGCGAAGCCGCTGCCCGAGCTCGGCGAAGCGCAGCCGCTGCCGAAGGCCGAGCTCTTGAGCGAAGCGCCCGTCGCCAAGCTGCTGGACGCGCTCGCCAAGGACCTCGTCGCGAACATCGGCAAGAGCCTGGTGGTCGCCGGTCCCTCGCAGCCGGCGGAGGTGCACGCCCTCGCGCATCGCTTGAACGCGGTGCTCGGCAACGTCGGCCGCACGGTGACCTACGTCGAGGACCCGCTCGCGGGCACGACCTCGGACATCGCGGACCTGAAGCAGCTCGCGGATGATCTCGGCAAGGATCGCGTGGACACGCTGCTCGTCCTCGGCGGCAACCCCGCGTACACGGCCCCGGGCGACCTCGGGTTCGACGCTGCGCTCGGTCGCGCCAAGACGAGCATCCACCTGAGCCTCTACGACGACGAAACGTCGCAGCGCTGCACCTGGCACCTGAACGCCGCGCACTACCTCGAGAGCTGGGGCGACGCGCGAGCGTGGGACGGCACTATCTCGCTCGTGCAGCCGCTCATCGCGCCGATCTACGACGGTCGCTCGACGATCGAGCTCTTGTCGCTGCTCCTCGGCGAGACCACGAAGCCGCTCGATCTCGTGAAGACGACGCACCGCGCGACGCTCCCCGACGAGCGCGCGTTCCGCAAAGCGCTCCACGACGGCGTCATCGCGGGCAGCGCGTACCCCGTCGTCACGCCGGCGCTCGTCGCACAGAAGCCGCTCGCGCTCGACGAGCGCGCCCTCGGCCAGAAGAAGCTCCAGAACGGTCAGCTCGAGGTGACCTTCGGCGCCTGCGACAAGGTGTACGACGGGCGCTTCGCCAACCTCGGCTGGCTGCAAGAATTGCCCGAGCCGCTCACGAAGATGACGTGGGACAACGCCGCGCTGTTCGCCCCCGCCACGGCGCAGGAGCTCGGCGTCGAGGACGGCGAGCCCGTCACCGTCACGCTCGGCGGCAAGAGCGTCACGCTGCCCGCGATGTGGGTGCCGGGCCGCGCTGAGGGCTCCGTGCACCTCGCCCTCGGCTACGGCCGCACCGCGGCCGGTCAGGTCGGCGGTCACGCGAAGACCGAGGTCACGCCCGTCGGCGCCAATGCCTACGCGCTGCGCACGGTCGCCGGCTACCACGCCGCGACGGGTGGAAGCGCCGCGCGCTCGAACGCGAGCCTGCCGCGCCTTTCCGCCACCAACGACATCTACAACATCGACAAGATCGGCCGCGATGGCGCCGACGAGCGGGCGCCGGAGCTCGTGCGCGAAGCGACGCTCGCCGAGTACAAGAAGGATCCGCACTTCGTCGAAACGAAGGAGGAGCCGCATCCTCCGTTGCTCAGTCTCTGGGTGCCCCCCGTCTCGTACGAGGGCCACAAGTGGGGCATGGCCATCGACCTCAACAAGTGCACGGGCTGCTCGGCGTGCGTCACGGCTTGCCAGGCGGAGAACAACATCCCCGTCGTCGGCAAGACGCACGTCGCCGAGGGTCGCGAGATGCTCTGGCTGCGCGTCGATCGGTACTACCAGGGCGAGCCCGAGAGCGCGCAGGTCACCTTCCAGCCCATCCCCTGCCAGCAGTGCGAGAACGCACCCTGCGAGCAGGTGTGCCCGGTCGGCGCGACCATGCATAGCCGCGAGGGCCTGAACGAGATGGTCTACAACCGCTGCATCGGCACGCGGTACTGCTCGAACAACTGCCCGTACAAGGTGCGGCGCTTCAACTTCTTCAACTACAACCTGAAAGAGATCGGCGTCACCCCGTACACCCCGACCGACGACCCGAAGATGAAGGTCAAGTCGATGGTGTTCAACCCCGAGGTGACCGTTCGCTCGCGCGGCGTGATGGAGAAGTGCACGTTCTGCGTGCAGCGCATCCAGAACGCGAAGATCAAGTCGAAGAACGTGAAGCAGGGCATCCCGGACGGCACGATCAAGACGGCCTGCCAGGAGACCTGTCCCGCCGACGCCATCGTGTTCGGCGACCTGAACGACGCGGGCTCACAGGTGGCCGCCGCGCATCAGGCGCCCCGCGCCTACGCGCTGCTCGGCGCGCTCAACAACTACCCGCGCGTCCGCTACCTCGGCCGCGTCCGCAACCCGAACCCGGAGCTCGGCTGAGATGGCCGCCGCAACCGACCTGAATCCGTTCGTGCCCGCGCCCGCGGGCGACAACGCCTTCGCTCGTATCACCGACAACGTCTCGCGCATCGCCGAGGCGGAGCGACCACCGCGGGCTTGGTACGTCGCCTTCGGCGTCGCGCTCACGATGCTCACGTGCTTCCTCGGCGCCATCGGCTGGCTCGTGTGGACCGGCATCGG
>DASUGE010000425.1:0-3982 GCA_036274215.1 Polyangiaceae bacterium
GGGGAGTGGCGGACTGGGGGTGCCTTGCGGCGGTCGCTCACTGAGAGGGGCAATGTGCCGGGCTCGCCGGTTTGTCGTGGGGGTCTTCGCTTCAGTCGCTGACGTCGATCTGGTCTGCCAAGACTCACGCCTCGTCTCGGCGCGGCTTCGCCGCGCGGCGCCAGCGCACCGGGTTTCTCGGAAGGCTTCGCACCAGCTCTTTGCGCCCGCACCTAGAACGTCACGAGCACGTACGGCAGGTTGTCGCCGAGCTCCCCGGCGCCGTCGCCGACGCCCGTCGAGGTTCCGGTGCCGAGACCGAGCTGGGCATAGCTGTTGTTGCCCCAGCACTTGAGCGCGAGATTGTCGAGCAAGGCGCAGACGTGCATCGCGCCGACGGAGATCGCCCGCGCGCTCCGGCCGCTGCCGAGATTCACCGTCGGGAGGTAGTTCCCCATCTCGTTCGGGCCGTCGCCGTGGGTGTTGGTGTCGCCGATGCCGAGCGTGCCGTAGCCGTTGTAGCCCCAGCATTTGACCTGATTGTCGTCGAGCAAGGCGCAGGTGGCGTACGTGCCCGCGCCGATGGCCTTTGCGGTGTGGCCGCTCCCGAGCTCGACCGCGGGCAGGTTGTCGCCCATCTCGTTCGGGAAGTCGCCGCGCATGACCGCGTCACCCAGGCCGAGCTGGCCGTAGCTGCTGTAGCCCCAACATTTCACCTCCCCGCTGTCGAGCAAGGCGCAGCTGTAGGATTCCCCGGTCGCGATCGCGACCGCGGTGCGACCGGTGCCGAGCTCGACGGCCGGCAGGCTATCGCCCATCTCGCTCGGGTTGTCGCCGCGCGTGACCGTGTCGCCGAGACCGAGCTGGCCGTAGCTGTTGGAGCCCCAGCACTTCACTTGGCCGCTCGTGAGGAGCGCGCACGTGTGCGCGTAGCCGGTGGCGATGGCCATCGGAACTGCGCCGGTACCGAGCTCGACGGGCGGGAGGTTGTCGCCGAGCTCGCCTGCGACGTCGCCGCGCGTCTGATTGTCGCCTTGGCCGAGCTGACCGTAGTAGTTGTAGCCCCAGCATTTGACGCTCTGATCGTCGAGGATCGCGCAGGTGTGGAGCGAACCGACCGAGACCTTCAGCGCCTTGCGACCCGTGCCGAGGCTCACGGCGGGGAGGTTGTCGCCCAGGTGATTCGGCGCGGTGCCGCGCACGGCGGTGTCGCCAATGCCGAGCTGCCCATAGGCGTTGTAGCCCCAGCATTTGAGCGAGCCGTCGTCGAGGATCGCGCAGCTCGATTGGTAGCCGACCGAGAGCGCGACCGCCGTTCTTCCGCTGCCGAAGCTCACGAGCGGCAGATTGACGCCCATGTCCATGATCCAGGAGCCGCGCGTCTGCGTGTCGCCCGCGCCTTGCTGGCCGTACTGGTTGTAACCCCAGCACGAAACCTGGCCGCTCGTTCCGAGCGCGCACGTGCCGTAGTAGCCCGTGCCCACCATCACGGTATCCGAGCCGCACACGACGGAGCAGCCGTCGCCCGCCGTCGCGTTGCCGTCGTCGCATTTCTCGAGACCCGCGTAGAGCGAGCCGTCGCCGCACGAGGCCTTGGTGCAACGGTTCGTGCAGGTGTCGGTGTCGTCCCGGTTGCCGTCGTCGCACGTCTCGCCCGCTTGGATGCGACCGTCGCCGCATTGCTCCGGCGCGCAGTCCGCGGAGCCAGCCGTTTCGACGCAACGCCCGGTGCATTGCTCGAGCTCCGCATACGTCACGAGATCGGGGCCGCATTGTCCGAGCGTGTTCGAGCGGCAGAAGCGCTGCGTCGGCTGCTTGCCGGCACACTCGGGGATGATCGCCACGCAGACGCCGCTCCGCGTGTCGCAGTTCTCGCTCTCGACGCAGCTGCCGTTCGTCTTCCAGACGTTCCCGTCACAGAGCGTGCGCAGGCGCTGCGCGGGGCCGTGACAGGCGAGCATGCCGTTCGGCGAGCACATGTCGCCGAGCGGACCGATGCCGCCCATCGCGGAGCCGCCCGTGCCGCTGCTCGAGCCGCCATTCGACGAGCCGCCATTCGACGAGCCGCCCGTCGCGGAGCCGCCCGTACCGCCCGTGGTCGAGCCGCCGGCGCTGGTGCCGCCCGTCGAAGTGCCGCCCGTCGCGGAGCCGCCCGTCGCGGACCCGCCGGCGCTGGTCCCACCCGTTCCGGAGCCGCCCGTGGACGAGCCCCCGAAGCCGGAGACGCCGCCCGTATTCGGTGACGAGCCTCCGAACGCCCCCGCATCACCGCCCGTCGACGTTCCACCTGCGCCCGCGAGCGTGCCGCCGAAACCTGCGTCGCCGCCCGAGCTGACGTTCGCCGAGCCACCCTCGTTCGTGCCGCCCGTCGCGCTGCCGCCCTCGGAGCTCCCACCCGTATTGATGCCGCCGCCGACGCTGTGGCTCGAGCCCGCGCTGCCTCCCGAGTGCCCGCTGGTCCCGCCCCGGTGCGTGCTGCCGCCCGCGTGGGCGTCGTCGTCACCGTCGAAGGGGCCGCCGATCACCTGATCGCGGCTACCGCACGCGACGAGCGAGCCCGCCACGGAGAGCCAGAGCGCAAAAGGAGCCGTAGGCCGGCCGAGCATGCTGAGCACGCGCATCGATAAGAGCTCCTCCCGTCCGAACCACAGAGCTTATCACCCCTCGCGTGACTCGCGCGATTTCGCGTTTTGTACGCGATTTACGCGGTGGTGAGGAGTGTGCGGCGAAGCAAACCAAAACCCCAATAGACGGCGCGACGCCGGATCTCCTCGCGCGTCCCTGGAAAGACGCGCCGATCCACGACCGTTCCCGCGGCGGACGCGAGCGCCAGGTGCACGAGCCCGACCGGCTTCTCGTCGCTGCCTCCACCCGGTCCGGCAATTCCCGTGAAGGCGAGCCCGTAGCTCGCGCCGGTCACGCGCCGGCAGCCCTCCGCCATCGCGCGCGCCACTTCCTCGCTCACGGCGCCGTGCGCGTCGAGGAGCGCGCGCGGGACGCCGAGCAGCGTCACTTTGACGTCGTTCGAGTACGCGACCACCCCGCCCACGAGCACGCGGCTCGCTCCCGGCACGCGCGTCACGAGCTCGGCGCCGAGCCCGCCCGTGCACGACTCCGCCAGCGCGAGCGTCTCGCCGCGCGCCGCCAAGAGCTCGACGAGCACGGCGGAAAAGCTCGTCGTTCCTTCGCCGTAGACGTTCGTGCCGAGTCGCGTGCGCACCTCGGCGGCAGCAGCTTCCGCCCGGGTCCGCGCTTCGTCGAAGCTCGTCCCGCCCGCGAGCACTTTGACCTCGAGCTCCGACATCGACGCGCGATACCCGAGCACGACGCCGTGCGCGGCTTCGATGCCGGCGAGTCGATCGTTGACCTCCGACTCCGGCAAGCCGAAGCAACGCAGACGCACCTGGTGGCGCGCCGAGCGCTCGATCGGATCGAGCAGCGGTACGACGTACGCCTCGAACATGCGCGTCATCTCGCTCGGAACGCCCGGCATGAAGCACGCGAGCGCCGAGCCGAGCGCGACCGCGAAGCCCGGCGCCGTCCCGCGCTCGTTCGGCAGAATCGTCGCGCCCGCGGGGAAATCCGTCTGTTTGGCGTTCGAGTCGCTCACGGTACGCCCGAAGCGCGCGAGCCGCGCCCGCAGCGCTTCGAACGACGCCGGATCCCGCACGAGCGGCACGCCGAGGAGCTCGGCGACGACCGCCGTCGTGAGATCGTCCGTCGTAGGGCCGAGCCCGCCGGTGCACACGATGACGCGCGCTTTCCGGCTCAGGCGCTCGAGCGTCGCGCGGATCTCGGCGGCATCGTCGCCCACGGTGGCGAGCTCGACGACGTCGAATCCACGGCTCGTGAGGTTCTCGGCGAGCCAGGTGGCGTTGCTGTTCACGAGCTCGCCGCGCGTGAGCTCGGTGCCCGTCGCGAGCACGGCCGCGGTCGTCATCGTCCCCCCGCGCGCGCCGAGTACGCGCAGCGAAAGCCGATGTCTTCGCGCTGGTCGGTGGCT
>DASUGE010000426.1:0-9871 GCA_036274215.1 Polyangiaceae bacterium
GTGATGGCGGGGCTCGAGGCGTCGCGCCGCGCGACGGGAGCCGCGCTCTACCTGCGCGATCCCGGCGGGTCGGACTTCGCGCTCGCCTCCTCCTTCGGACCGCCCGCGCCGGCGCGCGTCGAGTCGGCTACCGCCGGGCCAGTGCTCGAGCGGCTCGAGCTCTCGCCGAGCGTCTCGCTCGAGGACATCGCGCTGCGTCTGGTCGAGCGCCGGCGCACGGGCCAGGCCCGAGAAGCGGCGGCCGACGAGCGCGTGCTCGCCGCTTCGGAGGTATTCGGTCCGTTCAAGCAAGCGGCGGTGCTCGCCATCCGTGGCGAGGATCGGGAGCTGCGCGGCCTTCTGCTCGTGATCGACGATCGCGTGAAGGACGCCTTTTCCCCCGACGATTTGGCGGTGCTCGAGCCGCTCGCCACGCAGATCGGCGTCGTGACGGAGAACACGAAGCAGTACCGCCACATGCAGGAGCGCGACCGCCTGACGGTCCTCGGACAGATGGCGGCCGGCTTGGCCCACGAGATCAAAAATCCCCTCGGCGCGATCAAGGGCGCGGCGCAGCTGCTCGGCGATGCGCAGAGCGCGGCTCACCTCGGGCCTTCCGAGCGCGAGTTCTTGGGCATCATCCTCGAAGAGGTCGAGCGCCTCGATCGCGTCGTCGGGTCGGTGCTCGACTACGCCCGTCCCTCGAAGGGCGACGTGGGCTCGGTCGACGCGAACGCGGTCGTGAAGGGCACGCTCAAGCTCCTGTCGTCGGATCGCGCCGAGGTTTCCGACGCGCGGGCGGACCTCGAGCCCGACCTGCCGCGCGTGCGCGCGGACGCAGAGCAGCTCCGCCAAGTGCTCATCAACCTGATCCGCAACGCGTCCCAGGCGATGGGGCTCGGCGGCACGGTGTACGTGAGCACCCGCCGGCGCGAGGAGCGGCACCCGGGTCGCGAGCCGATGAGTTTCGTCGAAATTGCCGTTCGGGACGAGGGGCCGGGCATCGCGCCGCAGGTCATGAAGAACTTGTTCGTCCCGTTCGTCACGACCAAGGATCGCGGGACGGGCCTCGGTCTCGCCATCAGCCAGCGCGTGGTGGCGGAGATCGGCGGGCGCATCGACGTGGCGTCACGGCCGGGTCTCGGCTCGACCTTCACGGTGGTCCTGCCGGTGGCTCCCGACGTGGCGGCCGAACCGGTGATCGACTCGGCGGGCGGGCTCTTGTCGGCGGCGCTCGGTGCGGCTTCCGCGGCGCTCGACGCTCCGGCCGCGGGGCACGATGCCGCTACGAATCGCTCGCGCGAGTGACCACTCGCGTCGCGGCGCGCGCCAGGATAGGCTGATCGTCGAGCCCCTCCGCAATGGTGAGTCCCCGCAGGAACGAAAAATCAGGCGAGCAAGGCCGCCGCTATGCGCTGCGCTTCGTGTCGGGCAAGTACCAGGGGGGCGAGTTCCCTCTGAGCGACGGCGAGGAAGTGGTGGTCGGGCGTTCGAGCGACCTCGACATGGTGCTGGTCGAAGAGATGGTCTCGCGCAAGCACGCCGTCTTTCGCCTGGCGGCCGGCGTCCTCACGGTCGAGGACCAGGGTTCCACGAACGGCACCTTCGTGAACGGTGAGCGGATCGACAAGGCCACGCTCAACGAGGGTGACCGCGTGCTCATCGGCACGAGCATCCTGCGCGTCGTCGGCTCGGACGCCACCTCGCAGACCGAGGGGCGCAAGTCGATGCTCGAGAACGCGACGCAGAAGGCGGTGCGACCGCGCACGAACGAGCCGCCGGCCAGCGCCGAGCCCCCGCGCATGACCGGCAGCCTCGAGGAGATCCCGCTCCCGGATCTGATGCAGCTCTTCTCCACCTCGAAGAAGAGCGGCGTGCTCGTGCTCCGCAACGCGGAGAGCGTCGGGCGCCTCTACCTCGACCAGGGCCGCATCCGGCACGCCGAAATCAACACGAGCGACGGCTTGTCTCCCACCAAGGCCGTCTATCGGCTGCTCGGCTTCACGCGCGGCCAGTTCGCGCTCGATCCGCCCGAGGACAGGACCTTCGCGGAACCGCTCGATCTCGGCGCGACCGAGGTGTTGATGGAGGGCTTCCGCCAGCTCGACGAGCTCGGCACGCTGCGCGAGCGGCTGCCCCCGCACGACGCCCTGCTCAGCTTGCCGAAGACGCTGCCCGGCCGCTTGCGCGACCTTCCGCCCGAGGATCTCGACTGGCTCGAGATTGCGTTCCGTGGCCGCACCTTCGGCGGCGCGCTCGACGCAGCTTCCGGCACGGATCTCGAGACGGCGCGCGGCCTGCTCGGGCTCATGGAACGCGGCTGGCTCGCCGCGGGCTGACGACGGCGGTGGCCGCCATCGTCGCGCTCGCGAGTGCGGCCGCGGGTTAGACCGAGCCGGCGGCGGAACGGCGTTCCACCCATCCTCACGCCACGGCTTCGGAAGGAGTCGATCGGCTCCTGCTCGTGCTCGCGACCGCGCTCGAGCGCTGGGACGCCGTCGAGCAACATGCCGAGGCGGCGCTCTCGATCGCCGAGTCGTTCGCCGATCGCGGCCGAGCCGAGGCGCGCCTCGGCGAGCATCTGACGGCGACGGTTCGCACGGGGACGTATTGCGCATACACGCCGAAGGGCTGACTTCGGACCGCGCGAACAGCGCTTCGCCGGCCTGCGGCCCGGCGTGCTTGCGTCGCTCGGGTGCCAGCGGAACATTGCGTTCGGGATCGACTTCGCGTCGCGCGCCTGATCCTGCTGGCATCGGGCACTATTTCCGATAAAAAATGTTCGAATTAATGCGCGTCGCGATCAACACCCGGGGTGATACGTCCACACGTCTGAAGGTTTGGAGCGCGCTTGGCGCGCTCAGCCTGGCTCTGCCCGCCTGCGGTGGCGGGGACACCCCGGAAAATCCCGGCACGGGTGGTGGCGGCGGCACTCACGCCGTCGCCGGGAGCGGAGGCAGCACCTCGGGCAGCGGCGGCAGCAAGACCACCGCGAGCGGTGGCAGTGCGGGTACGGGCGCTGGCGGCTCGGCCGGGCAATCTGCCGGCACGGGCGGCTCGAGCCCGAGCGGCGGCGCCGGTACGGGCGCGATGTCGGGCGGAACGGGCCCCGCGGGCGGGACGGGCGGCATGGCGGCCGGTCGCGGCGGTCGTGGGCCCATGGGCGGCACCGACGCGGGTGGCGCGAGCCAGGGCGGCAAAGCGGGCGGCGGCGCTGCGGGTGCCGGAGCCGGTGGTGGTGGCGGCATGGGCGTGCTCGGCCCCGGTCTCACGGACGTCTCGGGGCTCACACCCGCGACCTGCACCGTCACGCCGATGGTCACCACGGCGGCAAAGATCCCGACGGTCGGCGTCGCCACGTTCACGACGGATCTTGCGGGCGCGACCGGCGCGATCATTCAATTCGGCAAGACCACTTCCTACACGTTGGAGGCCCCCGTCGACTGGGCGGCTGCCGATCACCTGACGTGGCTCCTCGGCATGCCCGCGAACACGGACGTGCACTACCGGGTCGTCGTCCTCGCGGGGAACAGCGCCTGCGTCGGCCCGGACGCCACCTACAAGACCGGCGCGCTCTCGGGAGCGCCGGCCAATCAGACGCCCACCAAGGGCAGCGGGACCCCGGCCCCCGGCTTCATCATCGCGGAGTCCGGGAGCTCGGCGTACATCGTGAATCGCGAGGGCGAGGTCGTCTGGGCCTACAAGACGCCGCTCATGAGCCTGTCGCGAGCGCTCATGTCCTGGGACGGAAAGTACATGTACGCGCGTGAGGTCGGCCCCTTCAACGCGGCGAGCGGCGGCTCCATCTACCGCGTCGCCATGGACGGTACGGGCGAAACGAAGCTCTCGCTCACGGGCGGCACGCACCACGATCTCGTCGCGACGCCGACGGGCATCGCGTACCCGGCCAAACAGACCGCGGGCGCCTGCGACTGCATCTTCACGGCGGGAGCCGACGGCTCGAATTCGAAATGCCTCGTCGATCTCGACGTCGTGTTCGGCAAATTCAAGGACGGCCCCGGCTCGGCGTCGATGGAGAAATGCCATGTCAACGCCATCCGCTACTACAAGGACACCGACAGCTACTCGGTCTCCGATCGCGAGAAGGACGCCATCGCGTTCATCTCCGCCAAGGGCGAGGTGCTCGGCTCCGTCGGCGCGACGCCCACGGGAACGACGCCGAATCACGCCAAGGCCGAAGGCGCGGACTCGACGTCGAGCTCGCTCTGGCGCGTGCAGCACGGCCACGATCTGTACGAGCCGAACAAGCTCGTCGTGTGGTCGAACGGCAGCTTCCAGGGCGGCATGTCGAAGGTCCTCCACTACACGATCAACGGCGCCACGGCGTCGCTCGATTGGCAGTACTCGGCGGCCGGTAACTCGCCGACCTTCAGCGACGCGCAGCACCTGCCGAACGGCAACTTCCTCGTCACGAACAGCCAGTCCGGCGCCGTTCACGAGATCGACTCGAGCGCCAAGCTCGTGGTGTCGTACCCGAGCCTTTCGAAGGGCTACTCGCAGCACCGCTCGACCCTCTACGGGCCGCCGCCCGGGCGCTGAGCCAGCCTCGATTTCGGCCTCGTTCGCCTAGCCCGCACGCACGACGCGGTTGCGTCCGCCGCGTTTGGCCTCGTAGAGAGCGCCGTCGGCGCGCTCCATCAGCGCTGCCGCCGCGCGCAAGCAGCCCGGCCCTTGCATCGAGGCGACGCCCAGGCTCGAGGTGAAGCTGAGCTCACCGGACGGAAGCACGAGCCGCTGCGCCGCGATGCGCGCGCGGAGCCGCTCGGCCGCGACCATCGCGCCGGCCGGGTCCGTATCCGGAAGAATCGTCAAGAACTCCTCGCCGCCGATGCGCCCGGCGAGATCGCCGGCGCGCAACGCCGTCCGCAGCAGGTCGCCCATCACGACGAGCACCTGATCCCCGCCGGCGTGACCGTGGGTGTCGTTCACCTTCTTGAAGTGATCGACGTCGAGCGCGACGATCGAGATCCATTTCTTCTCGCGGTCGGCTCGGGCGAGGTCGCGCGAAAGGGCCGCTTCGACGGCGCGCCGGTTGGCGAGGCCCGTCAGCGGGTCGCTCATCGCGAGCGCCTCGAGCCGCGCGTTCGCCTCGGCCAGGCTTTTCGCGAGCTCCTCCTTCTCGCTAATCAGCGCCTCGAGGCGCCGCACCATGACCTCGTAGCTTTGGTTCAGCGCGGCGAGCCCGCGGTTCACGTCCACGAGCGTCGCGCCGAGCGCCTTCTCGTCGATCGACTCGCAGCCGAGCCCGCGGGCGGCCGCCGCAGCGAGCGCGGGCATCTCCTTGACGACCTGGTCCGCCTTGTCGCGAGCGAGCCCCAGGATCTCCATGCCGCCGTACGCCTCGACGTCGAGCTGAACGAGGTCGCCGCCTTCGAAGCGAGCGGCGACGCGCTCGGCGACCCAGGCCAGGCGCGCGAGGGGAGCTTCCGGCGGGCGGGCGTCGTGATGGGCCGCGATGGCCTCGACGACGTCGCCCGAGAGGTGGAACTCGGAGGCGAGCGCGCAGCCGAGCTCGGCGTGATCCTCTTGCCCGAGCGAGCGCTCGAAGATGACGCGGTGCTGAGCGGGAAGCCGCAGCAGCTCGAGCGTCCCCTGCGCGTTCGAGCGCATGCGACTCAGCATCCCGAGATCGAGGAACAGCCCCGCGGTGAAGTGGCCGTCGAGATCACCCCGGCCGGTGGCCTGCGCCAAGAGGCGAGCCGCGGTCGCGCGCCTGAGACAGGACGACAGCAAGAGCTCGCCCGCCTCGCCGCGCGGAATCATGTCGGTGAGCGCGAGCTGCAGGCCGATGTTCCGGAGCCCGCGCACGCCGAGCAGCGCCGCTCCCTGACGCACGTCCGTGATCTTCCGTCCGAGACCGAACGCGGCGCTGTTGACGAGCGAAAGCACCCTGACGGCGAAGCCCGGATCCCCTTCGGCGAGCGAGGCGAGCGTGGCCAGCGCAGTGTTCTCCCCCAAAGACGCTTTCACGACCTGTAGGGCAGCCAGCGACAAAGGCTGGCCGGGCTTGGCGGGCATGGCCATTCGTACGTAGGATCGGCGTCGTACGGCAAAACCTTAGGGCTTTGTTCCGCGCCCGTGTCACGCCCTTGACGCTGGCCTTTGGCGTGGCCTGTTTCTTGGCGCCGAACCGCGCGCTTCTCCGTTGTCTCGCGCTGAGATTCAGGCCGTTTCACTGCGGCGCGCGGGCTTGTGGCAGCAAATGCACAGGTGGCATGGCGCTTGCTCATTGCCGGATCGCACCCCCGTCAGCAGAACGCGAGCAACCCAGTGAATTCGTTCTCTTCCCGCCCGCCTCTCACGCTCGACACCTTGCCCCCGCCCGGTGTGGGGAACGCAGTCGGCCGCGTTCTCGTGCTGCAAGCGAGCCTTCAGCGCGAGCGAGTGCTCTTGATCGCGCTCACGTCGCCGGAGCTCGACGTCGTGACCGCGGATCCCGGCACGGACATCTCGCTCCTGCTCGAACAATCGTTCGCGGACGTGCTGCTCCTCGATCGCGCCGTCCCGGACTACGACGCGATCTGCCGCGGGCTGAAAGCCGGCGCCTCGCGCGCGGTCCCCGTCGTGGTGGTCGACTGGGAAGAAGGCGGCGAGGCCGCTGCCGTCGAAGCGTTCGAGGCCGGTGCGGACGAATTCGTGACGGCGCCCGTACGCCTGCACGAGCTTCGTGCCCGCGTGACGAAGGAGCTGCGGCACAAGCAACGCCTCGACATCGTCAAGCGCTTGCGTGCCGAGCGCGACAGCCTGCGCAGCGACGTGCGGCTCGACGCGCTCACCTCGGTCTTGAACCGCAAAGCCCTCGATCGCGCGCTCGCCGAAATCGAGCACGACGACGCCGAGCTCAGCGTCGTCTTCCTCGATGTCGACCATTTCAAGGCGATCAACGACACGTTCGGGCACTCGGTGGGCGATCGCGCGCTGGCCGCGCTCGGCCGCCTGCTCGCCGACCACGTCCGCCCGAACGATCTCGTCGGTCGCTACGGCGGCGAGGAGTTCCTCGTCGTGCTGCGCCACGCCGACGGCGAGGTCGCGCGCCGCGTCGCCGAGCGCATCCGCCAATCGGTGGCCGCCTGCGACGTTCCCGGACTCCCCCACGCCATCACGGTGAGCGCGGGCGTCGCGTCCCGCGGCTCCGGCGAGCCGCTCGCCGAGCTCGTGGCTCGCGCCGACTTTGCCCTCTACTCCGCCAAGCGCGACGGTCGCGACCGCGTTCTCACCGCTCCCCCGCCCGCCGCGCCCGTTTCCTCGACGCCGGGCTCGGACATGCCGAGCGAGAGCTTCGTTACGGGCATCCGCTCGACGCGTCCGACCGCGAGCGGATTTTGCGCGGCCGAGTGAGCCCGCGCTTCGGGGCCGTGGCCTTACTGCGGCCGGCGACCTAACGTCCGCTCGACGCGGGGGGAACCAAGTGGCTCTTTGCGTCGAGCTTGCGCAGGCGCTCCTTGAACGCGGGATCGGTCTCGAGCAGCGACGCCTGGCGGACGATTTGCTGCAGCGTGTGCGAGGGTCGCGTGGCTTCGCGCGAGAGCGCTTCGAGCTCGGTGAGGGCGCGCTCCCGCGTCGCGAGCGGCGCGATCTCCAGAAAAACCGCGAGATAGCGCAGCGCTTGGACCTCGAGCCGGGCGTAGGCGTTCAGCACGGGCTTGTACGGGTCGTCACGCCGCACCCCGGCGGGCGGCGCGCCGCCGTCGGGTCCGCTGCTCGCGCTCGGTCTCGGCTTCGCGGCGTTGGGCGGTGTGAGCCCCAGCGCGCTCGCGCTCGGGACCGGGACCGGGACGCTGCCGGCACTGCCGTTCGTTTTCGGCGGGGACAGCGAGAGCCCCTGGGTCCCCATGTATTCCATGTCGCGCAGGCGCAGCTTCTGAGCGGCTGCTCCCGCGCGGCGTGAAAGCTCGGCGGCGGCGCGCAGCGCTTCCGGGCTCCGGTCGAGCGCGTCGGTGCGCGCCTTGAGGCGGCCAAAGGCGTCGGCTGCCTCGACGCAGAGCCGCTGCTCGTCGGGACGCGTGAGGAGCGCCGCGCAGCTCGGCGGCGGCGGCTCGTTCTGAAAGCGCCTGCGCCAGTCGCCGGCCGCCGTTTCGAGTCGCTTGCCGTCGGCAAAGCGATCGGACGCGGCCGGCGCGGGACCTCCGCGGCCCCGATCGTGCTTGCAGCCCGAAAAAAGCGCGAGACCCAGCGCCGCGGCGCCCACGACGAGCGCCGCGCGACTCGAGATGCCGGTCAGTAGATGCCCTTCCGATCGGGATAACCGAAGCCGAACGCGGACGACGTGTCGCGGAGGTAGTCGATCACGCTCTTGTAGTTGTTGAGCCGGAGCGCGAGCGCCTCGTCCTTCCGCACGGGCTGCCCCGTGCACGTCGTGAGACCGGAGGGGCACTCATCATCGTCCGCGTACACCGCGAGCGTGAGCTCGCCGGTGAGGTCGTCCTCCGACGCCACCTCGTACGCCTCGCGCGTGAGCGTGTTCGCCCACTCGATGGCGCGCGCCGCGATGCCTCGCTGTACGGTGCGCTCGTCGATGTCTTCCGTGCCGTAGCTGTGGGCGACGTAGAGCTGGCCGCTCACCGGATCGCGCCACGCGATGCTCTGGTCGTTCGGGAACGTGGGGTTCACGTCGCTGCCGATCACCCAGATGTGCATCATGTCGACCCAGTTTTGCTTCCAATTCTCCGGCAAATACAGGAGCGACCAGAAGATCACGAACTTCTGCACCTCGAACCCGAGCTCTGGATCGATGGGCAGCGACGCGGACGGCGGGGGCGCGCCGTTGTAGCTCTGGTCCGCGAGGCTCGAGCAGCTGATGCGGCCCGCGCGCGGCCAGCAGATCCCGGGATCCTGCAGGTACCAGCTGCGCTGCCCCATCGGCTCGCTGATGGTGTGCGTGCGTGGATCGGCGTTGATGCGCACGCCGCCGGCTCCCGTCAGCGTGCCCGCCGCGCGCCAGCCGAGGATCGACTGGTCTTCGGTCAGTGAGTTCGCTAGCAGGCGTCGCACGCCGTCGGGGAACAGCGTCGCGAGGCCGATGTTCCTGTAGCGGCCGTCGAAGAACGTGTCGCGATCGGCGGGAACGAAGCGGTCGAACGAGTCCGAGAGCAGAGCCGCGGCGTACGCCTTCTCGTAATACGAGCCGACCCACGACATGTAGTCCGTCGCGAAGTAGCCCTTGGTGTCGTCGAGGGCGTTGTTGAGCGGACGCGCGCCGTAGCTCGTGTCTCCATTCGGGTAGAGCAGCGTGCCCTCGGGGATCGCGACCGCGCCGAGGTTGCGCGGGGCGGGCGCGGTGTCGACCGACGTGAGCACCTTGAGCGTGTCGTCGCCCACCTGCGTCAGCTGCACGTGGTCGCCGGGGTGCGGCCGCGTGAGGATGCGCGCGAAGTGATCGAACACCGCGGAGGAGGCGAGCGCGTTCGCCTCGAACGGCGCGCCCGGCCCGGCTTCGTCCAGGATCGAGAAGCGCATGCCGGCGCCGTTGTAGATCTCGTTGAGGAGCGCGAAGCCCTTCGCGTACTCCATCAGCTTCATGTCGTAGCGCGTGAGGGCGCGGTTCACGGCGGGGCGTGCGTCGAACGTCGCGCGGCCGCGGCGGTGGTTGTCGAACAGGTGCGCGTCCTCGTACGTGCTCGTGTAGAAGTTGACGGTTTCGTACGGATCGGCGCCGTTGTCGTGGCGCTGGACCGCGACGTTCCCGATGTCGGCCCACTCGTCGCCCGCGAAGAGATACGGCCGTCGCACGCGTCCCATCGCGTCGTACTTGCGCACGTCGCCCGTGTGCACGTTCAAAGTGGGCGCGCGACCCGGGCTGTCGAGCTCGAGCTCGTCGTACGCGACGTGGTCGATGGCCGGCTCCTCGCAGCGCGTCCCGTTCACGATGTTG
>DASUGE010000427.1:0-9574 GCA_036274215.1 Polyangiaceae bacterium
CGGGGCGCCGTCGGGGAAATGCCGGGCAGCGTCTCGCGCGGGATCTGCGGCGGCATCGAGGACGCCGGGCGCGGGGGCGAGAACGACGGGCGCGGCGGGACGGCCGAAGACGGCAGCTGGGGGGGTCCCGGGTTCTCCTTCTCGGTCATGCTCCGCGCTCTCGCAACAATCTCGAAAACGTAGTGCCTACCACCACGTCCCAAGCTCGTATACCGAAGATCGACGCCGGGAAAAAGCCCAGGCAAAGGCGCTCCCTGGCTCGCTCGCTGCTCGTTCGCAGCCGATGGGCGAGCCCAGGTCGGCCCCTGACGTTATAAAGGACTCCCGTGCAGAAGATCGAAGTACGCCCTGAAGACCGCGCGCTCCACGACGACATGCGCTACCTCGGAGGCGTGCTCGGCAGCGTCGTCCGGCGCCTGCAAGGGGAAGCGACGTTCCAGGCGGTGGAGGACCTTCGCATCCTGTCGCGGGACCGGCGCCGCGGCGACCCGGGCGCGCCGACCCTCGAAGCGATGCTGCAGAAGGTGGACGCGCTGCCGCTCGACATCGCGGCCCCCGTCGCGCGCGCGTTCACGCTCTTCTTCTTCCTCCTGAACACGGCCGAGCAGGTGCACCGCGTCCGGCGCCGCCACGCCTACGAGCGCGCGCCGAGCTCGCCGCCACAGCCCGGAAGCTTCCGCTGGGTGTTCGAGAAGCTGCGCGACGAAGGCAAGACGGCCGCCGAGGTGCGCGAGCTCTTGCGCGGCCTCGAGGTGCGCCCCGTGCTCACCGCCCACCCGACCGAAGCGACGCGCCGCACGCTGCTCGCGCTGCAGTCGCGCCTTTCGGAGGGCCTGATCGCCCGCCAAGAAGCTGCGCCCTCCGAGCGCCGCCAGATCGAGGCGACGATCGAGACGGACATCGAGCTCCTCTGGCTGACGGACGAGGTGCGGCGCGACCGCCCGAGCGTGCTCGACGAGGTGAGCTCGGCCATCTACTACCTCGAGGATCGTCTGGTCGACGCGACCTCGACGGCGCGCGGCAACGCCGAGCGCGCCTTTCGCGACGTGTTCGGACGCGATCTCGGATTCTCGCTGCGCGTCACGCTCGGCAGCTGGGTCGGCGGCGATCGCGACGGCAACCCCTACGTCACGCCCGAAATCACGCTCGCCGCCGTGCGCCGCACGAGCCACGCGCTGCTCGCGCTCTACCGCCGCCGCATCGACGACCTCGTCGGCAAGCTGTCCATCTCCGATCGTTTCACGCCCGCGACAGAAGCGCTCCGTGCCTCGCTCGACCAGGACAAGGTGCTCTTACCCGCGCTCTGGGAAGCCAACCGCCGGCGCGACGCGCACGAGCCCTTGCGCCTGAAGCTCACCTTCATGGCGGGCCGGCTCGAGGCGCTGCGCAGCGAAATTGCGTCGCGCGACGCCGGCCAACCGCGCTCGGTGCTCGGCGCCTACACGAAGCCGGAGGAGCTTGCGGCGGATCTCGGGCTCGTCCGCGAAGCGTTGATCGCGAGCCGCGCGGACCGAGCGCGCGAAGCGCTGATCGAGCCGCTGCTCGCGCTCGTCGAAGCCCTGGGCTTCCACGGCTACGAGCTCGATCTGCGCGAGGACGCCGACGCTCACACGCGCGCGGTCGCCGCGATCGCACAGAGTGCCGAGCTCTCGTCCCTCTCGGCCGCGGACCTCCGCCGCGAGCTCGGCGGCCGGCGCCCGCTGCTCTCGCCCCACGCGCCGCTCGACGCCGACGCAAAGAAGACGTTCGAGGTCTTCCGCACGATGCGCGTCGTGCAGGACGAGCTCGGCCAGCTCGCGGCGTCGACCTACATCGTGTCGATGTGCAAGACGGCCGAGGACCTCTTGCGCGTGCTCTTGCTCGCGCGGGAGGCGGGGCTCGTCGATCTGGCGGCCGATCCGCCCGTCTCGCGCCTGGACGCCGTGCCGCTGTTCGAGACGCGCGAGGACCTCGCGAACTCGCCGGCGATCATGCAGAGCCTGTTCGCCGATCCCGTGTACGCGCGGCAGCTCGCCGCACGCGATCGCCACCAGGAGGTGATGATCGGCTACTCGGACTCGGCCAAAGACGTCGGCGTCGTCGCCGCGTCGTGGGAGCTCTACCGCGCGCAGGAAGGGCTCGCCGAGGTCGCCAAGAAGCACGGCGTGAAGCTCACGCTCTTTCACGGCCGCGGCGGAACCGTGGGGCGCGGCGGCGGCTCGCCCGTGTACCGCGCGCTCACGGCGCTGCCCCCCGGGACGCTCACCGGGCGCATCAAGATCACCGAGCAGGGCGAGATCATCGCGCAGAAGTTCGGGCTGCCGGCCATCGCCGAACGGAGCTTCGAGGTGATGATCACGGGCACGCTGACGGCGGCGGTGTCCGATTGGCGTAAGGGGCTGCCCGCGGGCACGGAGGCCCGTTTCCGCGAAGCGATGGAGGGCATGAGCGCCGTATCGCAGAAGGCGTTCCGCTCCGTCGTGCACGAGGATCCGCGGCTATTTCAGCTGTTTTTGGCGGCGACGCCCGTGCGCGAGCTCACGCACGTGCACTTCGGCTCGCGCCCGACCTACCGCGAGCGCGGCACGGGAACGATCCAGGGCATCCGCGCCATCCCGTGGAACTTCGGCTGGACGCAGATGCGCCTGATGGTCTCCGCGTGGCTCGGTGCCGGCGCGGGCTTGAAGAGCGTGATGAGCGCGCCCGGCGGGCTCGAGCTCCTGCAGCAGATGGCGAAGAGCTGGCCCTTCTTCGACGACCTCTGCGACAAGCTCGAGATGGTGTGCGCCAAGGCGGATCTCGAGATCGCTCGGCTCTACCTCGATCGGCTCGGCGCGGAGCCAGCGCTCGTGACGGTGATCCTCGACGACTTCCAGAACACGATCGACACGCTGCACGCGATCCGCGGACGCGATCTCATCGCGGGCCACCGCTTCCTGCAAGGCTCGCTCGCGCTCAGAAATCCGTACGTGGATCCGCTCTCCCTCTTGCAGGTGAGCCTGCTCTCGAAGAAGCGCGCGCTCGCCGAGAACGATCCGGCGCGGCCCCTGCTCGACCAGGCGCTCGGCACGACGCTGAACGGCATCGCGCAAGCGATGCGCAACACGGGCTGAACAACCCCAAGGGTTGCGCGCGCGCACTTTTATCCCCACCCAGGGCGTGCGGAACCGGTACCGCACTCGTGTAAAATTTCGACTGCCACGCACGCCACCGGCGCCGTGGCGGGCCTCACCGAAAAACCGCAGGGCGAGCGCTCATGTAGGGAAAAGTATGTCGCGAGAAGCGGGGGCTTTCTGGCGCGTTTTCGCTACTGTTAACGAACCCCCCGATGCCGATGCACCTCAAACTCGCGCGCGCGAAGCTCATCCTCGAACGCCGTCTGTTCTTGAAGGCCCTGGGCCTCGGCATGGCGGCGCCGGTGGCGCTCAAGCTCTCGCAGAACGCAACGGCGGCGGCGACTGGCGCGCAGAAGCGCCTGTTCGTCATGTACTTCCCGCACGGGATCGCGCCCGAGCACTACAACCCGCTCATGGGCGGGGACGGCAACGATCCCACGAATTTCGCGCTCGATCAGACGGGCGAGAGCACGCTCGCGCCGCTCGAGCCGTACAAGAAGTGGGTCAACGTTTACAACGGCTTCGAATACCCCGGCGTCTACGGCACGCACGAAGGCTGCGTGAACGTGCTCTCCGGCGTGAACACCGGGGACGAGACGACCCCGCGCACGACGATGGAGCACGTGATCGGCAACGCGCTCGGTATCAAGCCGCTGATCCTCGGCGCTTGCTCGCACATGACCTTCGGCATCGATCTGCACGGCAAAGTCTTCTGGGACGGCACGGCCATCGACCCGCAGAAAAATCCGGCCGCCGCAGCCGACAAGCTGTTCGGCAACCTCAGCACCACGCCCACGGTGAGCGCGGACGATCAGCTCCGCGGCGCGCTGCTCGAGCTCACCTCCGCCGAGCTCAAGGATCTGAAGACGACCGTCTCGGGTCTCACGGCGGAGGAGACCAAGCTCCAGACGCACATCGACGCCATCGAGGCGCTGAAGAGCGGCGGGGGCCCCTCGGTCTCGACGTGCACCACCGCGCCGTCTCTGCCGACGGTCGAGAAGGTGCGCAAGGAGAGCGCCGGCATCGTCGTCCAGCCCGGCGGCGGCAACGACTACTTCTACCAAGAAGCGAACTTCCGCACGCTCTTCCAGGCGCAGCTCGAGCTCACGGCGCAAGCGCTCATCTGCAACGCCGCGCCCATCATCGGCTTGATGCCGATGTACCCGACGGCGGAGTTCAACTTCAGCTTCATCGGCGGAAGCGCGCCCTCGTGGGGCCACCACAACGGCCTCTCGCACATCGGGCCGCAGCAGGCCGCCGGCGCTCAGTACAACTCGCCCGTCAGCGTCAAAAACCTCGATCCGGGCCCGCGCGCCGTGTTCGGCAAGGCCCAGCGCTGGTTCTTCCAGCAGCTCGTCGACAACGTCGTCGACGTGCTTTCGAAGACGCCCGACCCGTCGGCAACCGACGGCAGCATGGTGCTCGACAACACGATGATCTTCGTGTTCAGCGAGATCGGCGACGGTGCGAATCACCTGCGCGTGAGCGAGATCATGTACCCGCAGACGCCGGAGTACTTGCCGTTCATCACGATCGGCGGCGCCGGCAAAGCGCTCAAGACGGGTCAGGTCATCACGCTGCCGATCATGGCGCAGGACAGTAGCCCGAAGGCGCGACCCGCCACGGACCTCTACCTCACGCTGGCGCAGGCCATGGGCGTGAGCGGCGCGAAGTTCCCGGCGACGACCGGCATCGTGGAAGGGGTGCTCGCGTGAGGCACCTCGGAAGCTCCGGGCTCGTTCTCGTCGCGCTCCTCGCGGCCTGTAGCGCCGGCGAAGCGCCCGGTGTCGGCGACCGCGACGACGGCGGAACCACGAGCGCCGGCGGCAAGGGCCAGCCCGCAGGCGGCGCCTCGTCCGGCACGAGCGGCAAGGGCGGCGCCAACACCGGCGGCAGCGCAGCCACGGGCACCGGCGGCAGCTCGAACGGCGGCACGGGCGGCGACGCGGGGTCGAGCAGCGGCACGGGCGGCGACCAGGTTCCGACCATCAACTGCCAGGCGCCGAACGCCGGTAGCGCCACGCTGCGGCTCCTCACGAGCCACGAGTTCGACGCGACCATCAACGCCATCTTCCCGCAGATTGCCGGGAAGTGGTCGAACACGCTGCCCGCCAACTCGGTGAGCGTCTACGGCTTCGACAACGACGCGAGCGCCGTCGTCGGCAATCAGCTCGCGAGCGCGCTGCTCGACACGGCGCTCTCGGTCGCGACGGCTGCGACGGGACCGGACCTCCAGAACATCGTCTCCTGCGCGGCGACCACGAAGGACCACGCGTGCGCAGAGACCTTCGTCGACACCTTCGGCAAGCGGCTCTTCCGCCGGCCGGTCTCAGCGGCGGAATCGAAGCGCTACCTCGATCTGTTCGATCAAGGGCTCGCGGCGTCGGACTTCCCGACGGCGCTCAAATGGGTGCTCGCGGGGATGATCCAATCGCCGTACGCCGTCTACCGCAGCGAAATCGGCGTTGCGCAGAACGGCACGCGAGCGCTCACCGCGTACGAGATGGCGACGGAGCTCTCGTACGCCTTCAAGGGTTTGCCGCCCGACGACGCGCTCTTGGCCGAGGCCGAGGCGGCGGGCACCGGGCCGCTCCCGGATCCCGTGGGCAAGGCGACGCAGATGCTCGGCACGGACGCCGGGAAGCTCGTCGTCCAATCGTTCTTCTCCGCGTACCTCGGAACCACGGGGCTCACGAGCAAGGTGAAGGCGAACCTCACGACCGGCGACGCCAACTACGTCACGGCGAGCCCCCTCATGGCTCAGGAGACGGCGAGCTTCATCGACAACGTGATCATGAAGGGCTCGGGCAAGCTCAGCGACCTCCTCACGGACCGCCGGACGTACCCGAGCCAGGCGCTCGCGCGTTTCTACGGGACCTCGCCCACGAGCAACACGCCGTTCCCGATGCCGGCGAGCGACGGCGCGGAGGTCATGCGTCCGGACGGTCAGGGCGTGGGCATCCTCGCGCAGGGCTCGTTCCTCGCGTCGCACGCCAACACGGACGCGTCGTCGCCGACCCAACGCGGCCTGTTCGTGTACTCGCGCTTGCTCTGCCGGCCGAAGCTGAGCCCGCCCGACACGGTGCCGCCGCTCAAGACGTCGCCCACGGCCAAGACGACGCGCCAGCGCTACGAGGAAGCGCACGCGGGCGCCGGCGTCTGCCACAGCTGCCACATGAACTTCGATCCGATCGGCTTCGGGTTCGAGGCGTTCGACGAGGCTGGCCGCTACCGCACGCAGGAGAACGGCGAGGCGATCAACACCGTCTCGGCGCTCCCGTCGGAGGAGGGCGACCTGATTCCGTTCAACGACCAGGAAGGGCTGGCGGCCCTGTTGCTCATGCAGCCCGAGATCGGGGAGTGCTTCGCTGCCTACCTCGCGACCTACGCGTTCGGCTCGGCCGAGGCCTGCATCGGCACGAGCAAGGCCGCCGATCTCTACGCGGGTAGCGCGAGCATCATGGACGCGTTCACGGGGCTCGCCGCCGAGCCCCATTTCAGCACCCGCAACGCGAAATAGCTCGGTCGGGGCCTCCCAGCCGGACGAGGCGCGCGCCCGGGCTTTGCGCGTGACGGCGCGCGCCCTATGAGGGCAAGCGCATGACAGCGCGAGGCCTCGTGCTTCTCGTCGCGGCGGTTCAGTTCGTGAACATCCTCGACTTCATGATGGTGATGCCGCTCGGGCCGGATTTCGCTGTCTCGCTCGGCATCCCGACCTCGCGCATCGGGGTGCTCGGGGGCGCCTACACGCTGTCTGCGGCCCTCGCCGGCATCCTCGGCGCGCGCATCCTCGACCGCTTCGATCGGCGCAAGGCGCTCGCGGTCGCGATGCTGGGGCTCGTGGCGGGCACGGCGCTCGGCGGCGTCTCCGTGGGGCTCTTCACGCTCCTCGGCGCGCGGCTGCTCGCCGGCGCGTTCGGCGGGCCGGCGACGTCGGTTGCGCTCGCGATCGTCGCGGACGTGGTCCCGCCGCCCGAGCGGGGTAAGGCGATCGGCACGGTGATGACGGCGTTCTCCGTCGCGTCGATCCTCGGCGTGCCGGCGGGGCTCCGCCTCTCACAATGGTTCGGCTGGCGCGCGCCGTTCTTCGCGGTGGCGCTGCTCGGCCTCCTGCTCACCGCCGTCGCGTTT
This sequence comes from Polyangiaceae bacterium, assembly GCA_036274215.1. Classification (GTDB taxonomy): domain Bacteria; phylum Myxococcota_A; class Polyangia; order Polyangiales; family Polyangiaceae; genus PMG-095. The sequence goes on from DASUGE010000427.1 coordinate 7,227, forward strand.
CGTCTGATGCCCGCGCTGCGCGGGCACCTCGCGACGGACGCCCGCTCGCCCCCGCGTGCCGCGCGCCTGACGTTCGACGTGCTCGTGCGCGCGACGCTCGCCAACACGGCGTGCGTCATGCTCGGCGTCTTCGCCATCGTCCCGAATATCTCGACGTTCCTGCAAAATAACCTCGGCTACCCGCGCGAGCGGCTCGATCTCATCTACTTGGTCGGCGGCCTCGCGAGCTTCGTCGCCAATCGCCCCGTGGGCATGCTCGTCGACCGCTTCGGCGCGACGCGACTCGTGCTCGCCGGCACCGTGATCTTCGCGATCTCCGTGCACCTCGGCTACGTCGATCCCGTGAGCGCCGAGCACGTGATTTACGTGTTCCCGCTGCTGATGCTCGCAGCGACCGTGCGCGGCGTGCCGATCAATACGCTCGCTTCGCGCGTCCCGGCCCCCGCCGAGCGGGCGCGCTTCATGTCCGCCGTGAACGCCACGCAGCACCTCTCCTCCGCGGCCGGTGCTCTCGGCGCGTCCCTGCTGCTCGAATCGGACGCGCAGGGCCGGTTGTTCGGCATGGCCAACGTAGCGCTCGTCGCGATCGGCATCTCGCTGCTCGTTCCCGCCTTCACCTGGTTCATCGAGCGCCGCGTCGTCGCGCGCGAAGCAACGCTCGCGCCCGCTCCTCGCGAGGCGTGACCGCCGCTCGCGAACGAGCGACGCGCGGCGCTCGGTGCTACGTTTGCAGGATGCTTCGCGCACCCTCGCGCCTCCTTCGTCCAGGCTTCGCACTGCTCGCCCTCCCCACCTGGCTGACCCTCGCCGCCTGCCAGAAGAGCGACGCCGGCGACGACGACGACGCAGGCAGCGGCGGCACTCTCGCCACGGGTGGAACCGCAGGAGCCACCTCCGGGGCCGGCGGGAGCCAGACGCCGGGCGGGGCTGCCGGCGCGGCGGCGAGCGCCGGGATGAAGGCCGATCCGTGCGCGACGGCCGTCTATTGCGACGACTTCGAGAGCTACGACGCAGCGCTCGCCGCGCCGTGGACGGTGCGAACGGCTTCGGGCAGCGTCGCGATCGACGCGAGCGAGCACGCCTCCGGCACGAAATCCGTGAAATTCACGACGCAATCGGCGAGCAGCGTCACCGCGATGATGCGCCTCGAGGGGCCGAACCTCTTTCCGGTCGACGGCAACGTCGTCTACGGGCGCATGCTGTTCAAGCTCGCCTCGGCTCCGACGACGTCCGTGCACTGGACGATGATCCAGGGGCTCGGCGTCGTACCGGGCCAGACGTATCACGCCGCGTACCGCTATGGCGGGCAGCTGCCGGTGCCCTCCGGCAACGAGCTCATGGCGAACTACGACACGCCGGATTGGTACTCGAACAAGAGCACTCCCGGCAGCGACTGCTGGCGCCATGCCAGCGGCCGCACCATTCCCGTCGGGCGCTGGGTGTGCATCGAATGGAAGTTCGACGGGCCGAACGCCGGCATGCAGCTCTCGCTCGACGGCCAGCAGACGCCGGATCTCACGATCTTGGGGCACGGCGACGGCTGCGTGAACGCGGCAGCGGACTTTCCTTGGACCGCGCCGACCTTCACGAGCTTCGATCTCGGCTGGGAAGCGTACCAAGCGGACGAGCCGCGCACCGCGTGGATCGATGACGTCGTCGTCTCGACGACGCCGATCGGTTGTCCGTAGCTTCGCGCCGCGGCACGAGCCGGCGTCACTCGGCCGCGACGCCGAGCCGCGCGGCGAGGGCCTCGAGCGAGAGCGATCCGAGCAACGCTTTGCTCACCGGGCGCTTGTCGTCCCAAAACACGCGCGCCTCGAAAAACTCCCGCGCGAGCTCGGAGCCGAGGAGCTCCGCCCGACGCCGAGCCGTGGCCTCGTCGTCGCACGGCAGGAAATACGAGGTGTCGTCGAGCAGCACGGGGCGCCCGTCGCGCGGCCCCACGACGCGAAACCTGAGCACCTTGTGGAGCCCCGAGATCGCGACCTTGTACGGCGCGAACGAGTACGGGCCGATCCCGAACATCGCGAACGGCGGCTGCCCCCGGTAGATGCGACTCTTGCGCGCGTCGAACGCCGCGCGATGCCGTGCGAGGTACTGCCACGCGCGCGGCGCGCTCGCTTCGAGCGCCGTCGTGTCGGCGCCGAGCGTCGTCTGCGTGACGAGCAGGTACCGTTCGACCGCGCCGCGCTCGTTCGCCAAATCCGAGCTCTTGAGCAGCGGATAGACGTGAGCCGCCTCGACCTCGACGCGCTCGCCGAGCCCGTTTTCGAGCCCGCGCTCCGACCGCGTGAGCTCCATCACGCGCGCGAGATCGTGCTTCACGCCCGAGCGCCACGCCGCGGCCC
>DASUGE010000428.1:0-2636 GCA_036274215.1 Polyangiaceae bacterium
GCAGACGGTACGCAGTCCCGTTGACTCTGGTCGAGTGACTCAATACGCGCGTGAGTGGGACCAGGAAAAGGCCGACCCGCAATCATCCAAACCTCGTGAGCCGGTAAAGCAGCTCGCCCGCCGGGCCTCCACCCCCCCTCCGCTTCGCGATAATGTCGCATCCGATGGCGGACACGTTCGATGCGTCAACTCTCGAGCGCGAGGCCGCGGCGGTGCTCGGCCGTGCACTGGCTCGTCGAACCGCATTGCACTTACCCGGAATGCGGAACCAACATCGCGCGGAGCTCGGACGCGCGATCGAGCTGGCAGAAGAGGCGTTGGCGAGCGCGGACGCCGACGGGCGAAGCCGTGAGCAACTCACTAGCGCGCGGTCAACGTTGCTAGAAGCCCTGAGCGCGCAGGCCCGCGATGCGCGCCACGGAGCGGGCCAGCTCTCACTCGGCGCCCAACGCGCCCCGACGCGCGAGGCTTGCGACGACGGCTGGCGGCGCGTCGAAGAGATCGTCGCCGTCGCCGAAGCGTCAGCGGCCGAAGCCGCGCGCCTGGCGCACCTGCTCGACGACCCGCTGGCACTCCGCACGGCGCGTGAGGCCGAGGCGGCGGCAGAAGAGGCGCGGCGGATCGTCGACGAACGAAATCACGCCTACACGTTCCACGCGGATCCGGGGTTTTCGTTTGGTGAGGGGTGGTACCTCGCGGCGGCGGCCGTCCTCGCCGGCGTGGCAATTCAGATCGAGCCCGACAAACCACAGACGCGCGCAGCCGAGCGGTTCCTGCGAGACGCCGGCCTTGCGGCCTCGTTCGTGCCGTATCGCTCGCGCCCTCGCGCGAACAAACAACTTCCCGAGATCGTCGCAAGGGCCTTCCGCGCCGATCCGAACGCCGCCCAGCGCCGGCTCCGCGCCGCGTTTCTCGGCGACGTTCCCATCTCGCGCGCTGTCGTCGACTGGGCGGACCGGAAACTCGTCGGTACGGCCGCGCAGAAGACCGTGTTGCTTTGGATCCGGACGGGCAAGCACCATCCGGCACGCAACACGAAGCATGCCGAGCTCGTCGAGCTCGCCCAGCGCGCGCGGGACGCCGGGCTCGTGCCCGTGCTCGTCGGAGATGCCGTGCCGGGCGGCGAAGCGCCGGCGGGCACCGTCGATTGCACGCTGTTCTGGAAGGATCCCCTCTTTCAAGGAGTCGACATGCGGCGAGCGCAGCTCCAGTTCTTCGAGCACCTGCGGCAAGCGCACGGCCTCGTCGGTCAGCTCGGCGTCACGACCGCCGGCATGGACGGCCCCGCGCTGTTGGGCCTTCCCACCATGTATCTGACGGAATCCGCGAACGTTCGTCTCGGCCTCTGGGTGGGCGCCGTACCGGGCTACCGCGAGATCGTGCGCAATGATTCGCACCTCGAAGACGTCAGCCGCACGCTGCAGCGGTGGGCCGACGGGACCTTCTGAACGGCTCAGCAGCGCCGTCCCGATAGCGTTACGGAACCTTTTCGAAAAGCCAAGCTCTGCCGCGACTCGTGTCGATACCGAAGCGTTCGAGCCCGGGAAAGACCACGGCTTGCAAGGTCTCTCGAACGACGCGCTGCCGCTCCATTCGCTCGAGCGAGCCGAAACCGGCGAGCGCTCGGTCGACGTCGTTTACTTCGGTGGGACCGTCGAAGAGCTCGTCGGACAGTGTCGAGCTCAACATGGGGGCGAGCCGTTCGCTCACGCAGTCGCGAGCTCCCCGGGCGTGCTCCTCGGCGAGAAACGCCCAGCCGAGCCTGCTATGAACCACCTCGTCGCGCAGGATCGAATGCAAGACGCTCTTCGTCAGCGAATCGCGAGCGCGCTCGACCAAGGCGCCGAGCAGCGCCGCGCTGAGCGTTTCGGTCACGCACGAGAGCGCGACGACTTCGTAGAGCAAGCGTTCTCGGGTTTCGAGCTCGCTCGGCGCGACGGGCCGCACTTCGGGCGCTTTCGGAGCTTCGACGACGCCGCCGAAGTGGCGCACCAAATCGAGGCATTTTTCGGCGTGACGGAGCTCGTCACTCGAGGCGCGCCCCGCCATTTCGACTATCGCACTGGAAGCACCATGACCGGTCAGTTGCACGGCGAGGCGACGAAAACGTTCGGCTGCGTCGAGCTCCACCCTCGAGCGATAGCTCCAGATCCGCGCCGCCGCCGCGCGCGCCCTCGCGATGTCGCCGTCAGCCACCCCCGCAGCAACCCCGGCCACTGTCGGCGCCAAGACAGAAGCCGCCGCAACAGTCGTCGGTGTTCAGACAGCCTCTTGCCCAACAACAAGGGCACCCACACGGATCGCTGGCCTTCCCGAACCCCATCGAGTCCACGTGGCATTCGAGCGTACCTCCGCCGGAGCCCCCCGAACCGGACATCCCCGCTGCACCGCCGCCGTCACCGCCGGTTCCTCCGCCTGCCGCGCCCGCACCTGCTGCCCCCGCTCCGTCACCACCACTTCCTCCGACCGCGGACCCGCCGCTCGAGTCGGTTCCAGCCTCTCCACCGCCGGTGCCGCCGTTCGGCGATGCGCCACCGGTGGAGCTCCCGGAACTCGCGTCGCCGCCGCTCGAACCGCCCGCGTTGGACGTGCCGCCGTTCGACGTGCCGCCGTTCGACGTGCCGCCGTTCGACGTG
>DASUGE010000429.1:0-8213 GCA_036274215.1 Polyangiaceae bacterium
CGAGGGACCTCTCGACGAGTGGACCGCGCTCGTCGCCGCCATCGTCGAACGCATCAAGGAGAAGACCCTCGAGAAAGTCGTGCTCGCGCGCCGCGTGACGGTCGACTTGCCTTCCGCGCCGGATCCCGCCGAGGTCTTGTCGCGCCTCCGGCTCGAGGCACCGGAATGCACGCGTTTTCTCGTTCGGCGCGAAGGCTCGTGCTTTCTCGGTGCGACGCCGGAGCGGCTCGCGAAGAAGCAGGGCGCCTCGCTCGAAACGGAAGCGGTTGCCGGCTCGATCAGCACGCTCGATCGCGAAGCGGCGCGTCACCTGTTCGAAAGCTCGAAGGATCTCGCCGAGCACGGGCTCGTCGTACGCGAGATCGTGCGCGCGCTCGAGCCGCTCGCCGAACGCATCGACAAGCCGTCGGAACCGGAGCTCCGCGGGCTCCGGCACGTATTGCACCTGCGTACGCCCATCGCCGCGAGGCTTCGCGGCAATCCGCACCTCCTCGAAGTCGTCGAACGACTGCACCCGACACCCGCCGTCGGCGGCGCTCCGACCGCGCGCGCTCTCGAATGGATCGCTTCGCACGAGCGCGACGAGCGGGGCTGGTACGCGGGACCCATCGGCTGGTTCGATCTAGCCGGAGACGGCGAAATGGCGGTCGCCTTGCGCTCCGGCGTGCTCGAGTCGAAACGGGCGCATCTCTACGTCGGGGCGGGTATCGTCGAGGATTCGGCGCCCGAGGCCGAGCTCGCCGAGACGCGCTGGAAGCTCGAAACGCTGCTTTCCGCGCTCGGCATCCGAGGAGCGTGACCGGCGCGATCGTCGGCGAGTGGGCGCGGCTCCTCTTCGGGTGCCTCGCCCAGGCCGGCGTGAGGGATTGCATCGTCTCGCCCGGCTCGCGATCGACACCGTTCGCCTGGGCGGCTGCGGGTACGCCGGGGCTTCGCTGTCATTCGCTCCTCGACGAACGTTCGGCTGCGTTCTTCGCGCTCGGGCTCGCGCGCGTGACGGGCGAGCCGGCGCTCCTTCTCTGCACGTCCGGAAGCGCTGCAGCGAATTACTGTCCGGCCGTCGTCGAAGCTTCCCTCGCCCGAGTCCCCCTGCTCGTGATGACGGCCGATCGCCCTCTCGAGCTCCAAGACGCCGGCGCACCGCAAACCATCGATCAGGTGAAGCTCTACGGCGAGCACGTCCGGCGCTTCTTCGATCTGGGGGTGCCGGAGGCGAGCCCGAGCTCGCTCGGGGGTTTGATGCGTCTCGTGACGCAGGGCTTCGCGGCTGCGCTCGCGCCGGAGCCGGGGCCGGTGCACTTGAATGCTCGCGCGCGGAAGCCGCTCGAGCCGGGCGCCGCCGAAACGGAAGCCGACCGCGCCGTGGCGGCCGCCGTGAGCGCGCTCCTCGGCCGCGGCGTGACGCGTGTCGCGACGGCTGAGCCGGCGCCGTCCGCGGAAGGCATTCGTCGCCTCACGGCTGCCGTTGCCGGGGCACGGCGCGGGCTCATCGTGTGCGGGCCGCTGCCGGTGCACGCCGAGCGCGCCCGTGAAGCCATCGTCGAGCTGTCGGAGCGCTTGGCGCTGCCGCTCTTCGCCGAAGCGACGAGCGGCATTCGCTTCGGCGCGTCCGGCAAGGCAGCGGCCGACGCGCTCGAGCTCCTCTTGCGCTCGCCCGAGTGCCGGAAGGCGCTCGCCCCGGATTGCATCGTGCGGTTCGGCGGCACGCCGACTTCTGGCGCGTTCGAGGCGCTGCTCGACGACCATCCGAGCGCGGCGCTGCACGTCGTCGCCGAGCATGGCCATCCGGATCCGCTCGGGCGCGCCCGGAGCCTCACGGTCGGGCCGAGCGACGCGATTGCCGCGACCGTTCTCGCGTCCGTCGTGCCGCACGAGCCGCACGCCGAGCAGCGCGCGTTCGCCGAGCGCGTGCAGCGGGCGAATTCCGCGGCGTGGGAAACGGTGCGGCACGTGCTCGAAAGCGAGCCGCCCGGCAGCGAGCCCGCCACGGTGCGCACCGCCGTCGAGAGCGTGCCCCCGGGCGGGCTCGTCGTCGTCGGCAACAGCCTTCCGGTGCGGCTCTTGGATGCGTTCGTGCCCGCCGGAGCGCGCCGGCTTGCCGTGGCCTCCCAGCGTGGCGCCAACGGCATCGACGGGCTCGTCGCCGGAGCGGCAGGCTCGGCGCTCGCGGCGGGCAAGCCGACGCTGCTCCTGCTCGGCGACGTGAGCCTCGCGCACGACCTCGGTGGTCTCGCCGCGGCGCGCTTAGTGAAGTCGCCGCTCGTCGTGCTCGTCATCGACAACGAGGGCGGACGCATCTTCGATCATCTCCCCGTTGCGAATCTGTACGGCGCGGAGCCCGAACGCGCCGAGCTCTGGCTCACGCCGCCGCGCCTCGCGTTCGAGCACGCCGGGCCGCTCTTCGGCATTCCGTACGCGGCACCCGCAACGCTCGGCGAGCTCCGCGCCGCGCTCGGCCGCGCGTTCTCGCACCCGGGGCCCACGCTGGTTCACGCCCGCGTGACGCCCGACAGCGCCCGCGGCGCGCTCGCCAAGCTCAAAGCAGCGCTCGACCAGACCGCGGCGCCGCTCCTCGCCGCCGCCGGCACCGTGTCCCGATGACTGCCCCGCTCGTGCTCATTCACGGCTTCGTCGGGAGCTCCGCGAGCTGGGACGGCGTTCGACGTTCACTCGATACCGCGCCTGCCTTGGTGAGCCCACTCGGTCACGGCGAGCCCGGCGCGCCCAACCCAAACATCGAAAGCTGGGCTCAGGAGCTCGAGCGGCTCGTGGCGGCGTTGCCCGCCGAGCCCGTGCACCTCGCCGGTTACTCGCTCGGCGCACGGCTGGCGCTCGGGATGACGCTCACCTACCCAGCCCGCATCGCGCGCCTGACGCTCGTGAGCGGCCACACCGGGCTCGCCACCGACGCCGAGCGGCGCGAGCGCCGGGAGTCGGACGCTCGCTGGTGCTCCTTGCTCGAAGCGCAAGGTATTGAAGCGTTCGTTGACGCCTGGGAGGCGCAGCCGCTCTTCGCGACCCAGGCCGCGCTGCCGGCCGCGCTCCGTGCGGAGCATCGAGCGCAGCGGCTCGCTCACGACGCCCGCGGCCTCGCCCTCGCGCTTCGCGTCGTCGGGCTCGCCGAGATGCCGCATTACGCCCCACGGCTCGAGGAGCTCCGGATCCCGGTCACGGTGATGGCCGGCGAGCTCGACACCAAGTTCCTGACGCTCGCCCGGGCGGCCGCCGAGCGCGTTCGAGGCAGCCGCTTCGTGGTCGCCCCGAGCGCCGGCCACGACCTCTTGCTCGAGCGGCCCGATCTGGTAGCGCTCGTGCTCCGCGACCCAAACCAAAAACCCTAGGAATCCGCCGCAATGACCCCTGTTACCTGGAAAAAAGTCGAAGGCTACGAGGACGTCGTCTACGAGAAATCGGACGAGGGTATCGCGAAGATCACCATCAATCGGCCCGAGGTGCGGAACGCCTTTCGGCCGCTGACCGTCACCGAGATGAGCCGAGCGTTCGCCGACGCGCGCGACGACGCGGACGTGGGCGTCGTGATCCTGTGCGGCGCGGGCAAGGACGCGTTCTGCTCGGGCGGCGATCAGAAGGTGCGCGGGCACGGCGGCTACGTCGGCTCGGACGGCGTGCCGCGCCTCAATGTGCTCGATCTGCAGCGTCAGATCCGCACCCTGCCGAAGCCGGTCGTCGCGATGGTCGCGGGCTACGCCATTGGCGGTGGCCACGTCCTGCACATGATGTGCGACCTCACCATCGCGGCGGACAACGCGCGCTTCGGCCAGACGGGACCGAAGGTCGGCAGCTTCGACGGCGGCTACGGCGCCGCGTACATGGCGCGCATCGTCGGGCAGAAGAAGGCGCGCGAGATTTGGTTCTTGTGCCGGCAGTACGACGCCAAGCAGGCGCTCGAGATGGGGCTCGTGAACCGCGTGGTCCCGTACGAGGAGCTCGAGACCGAGACCATCCAGTGGTGCCGCGAGATGCTCGAGCGGAGCCCGATGGCGCTCCGCTGCCTCAAGGCGGCGCTCAACGCGGACTGCGACGGCCAGGCCGGCCTCCAAGAGCTCGCGGGCAACGCGACGCTGCTCTTCTACCTGACGGAAGAAGGCAAAGAAGGGCGCAACGCTTTCGTTGAGAAACGAAAGCCTAACTTCAGGAAATTCAAGCGACTTCCGTGACCGCTGCTGCCGTCTTCGAGGGGGTGCGCCCCGGCTCCGCGAAAGCGTGGGTGATCGCGGCGCGACCCCCGACGCTGAGCGCCGCCGTCGTGCCGGTGCTCGTCGGGACGGCCTGTGCCGTCACGGAGCGCGGGTTCCGGCTCGGGCCTGCGCTCGCCGCGATGACGGGCGCGCTCCTGCTGCAGATCGCGGCGAACTTCGCGAACGACGTGTTCGACTACGAGAAGGGCGCCGACACCGCCGAGCGGCTCGGACCGGTGCGCGCCGTGCAGGCCGGGTTGCTCACGCCCGGCGCCGTGCGCCGCGGGCTCTACGTCGTGCTCGCGCTCGCGCTGCTCGTCGGCGTCTATCTCACGGCCGTGGCAGGCGTTACCGTGGTGGTGATCGGGCTCGCGTCGATGGCGGCGGCCGTCGCGTACACCGGCGGCCCGTATCCGCTCGGATATCACGGTCTTGGCGACGTGTTCGTCATGGGCTTCTTCGGGTTCGTCGCCGTGCTCGGAACGACGTTCGTCGAGCTCGGCCGGGTGACGCCGCTCGCCGTGGCGGCGTCGGTGCCCGTGGGCGCGCTCGCGACGGCGATCCTCGTCGTGAACAACCTGCGCGACATCGCGACCGATCGCGTCGCCGGCAAGCGCACGCTCGCCGTGCGCTGGGGCGAGCGCGGGGCGCTCACGGAGTACGCGGTCTTGTTGCTGGCCGCCTACGCCGTGCCCGTGGCGCTCCTCGTCACGGGTCGCGCGTCGGCGCCGATCCTCCTGCCGCTCGTCACCGCGCCACTGGCAATACGGCTTTTCTTGCGGGTCCGAACCGAGCGCGGGCGCGCGCTGAATCCGCTGCTCGGCGGCACGGCGAAGCTGTTGCTCCTTTACGGAGTGCTGTTTTTCCCTGCCATCGTCACTGGCACGCTCCCGGGCGTATGATTCGGTCATGATCCGCGTCACGGGGCTGGTCGCGCACCATTGGGCACTCTCCACGCCGGCGCGGAGCGCGGCCGGCACGTGGAAAGAGCGACGCGCGATCCTCCTCGCGCTCGAAGACGAAGGCGGCCACCTGGGGTTCGGCGAAGCGGCGCCGTTGCCCGGCTATTCGCGCGACACGCTCGACGAGGCTCACGCTTCGCTAAGGGCGCTGCTCGGCACCGAGCTCGCAGTCCCCGCCGATGCACCGGAGACTTCGGCGTGCCGTGCCGCGCTCGCTGGCGCGTCCGCCCCGGTGACGAGCCTCGCCGCGAAGTCCGCGCTCGAGGCCGCGCTGCTCGACCTCTGGGCGCGACGGCGAGGCGTGCCGTCCTGGCAGCTGCTGGCGTCCGCCCCCGCGCCGGAGCGCGCGACGGTGTCGACGTGGCTCCCCGACGGAGTGGAAGCTGCCGTGAAGACCGCACGCGCGGCACGCGCGCGCGGCGTGCGCTCCTTCAAGGTGAAGCTCGACGCCTGGGAGAGTCTCGGCGACGGTGTCGGGGCGCTCGTCGCGCTCCGCGAGGTGCTCGGACGCGACGTGACGCTGCGCGCCGACGCGAATCGAAGCGCCACGCTCGCCGCCCTGGAGCCGCACCTCGTGACGCTCCGCGCGCTCGCGCTCGAATGGCTCGAGGAGCCGACGGCGGAACCCTTAACGAAGTCCCTCGGCGTGCCGATCGCGCTCGATGAGTCACTCGCAGCGAGCGAGCTGCCGGCGCTCGCTACGCTCCCCGACGTTGCGGCGCTCGTGCTCAAGCCGACGGCGCTCGGCGGGCTCGCGCGCTGCCTCGAGCTCGCCGCGCATGCTGCGGCCCATGGTCGCGCCGCCGTGGCGTCCCACACTCTCGAAGGCCCCGTGGGGTTCATGACGGCAGCGACGCTCGCCCTCGCGGTGGAGCAGCGAACAGCCCACGGGCTCGGCCCCTACGGACGGCTGCTCGTCGCCGCGCGCTGCCCAGCGCTTCGTCCGGAGCGCGACGAGCTCGTTGCCTGGACCGAGCCGGGCTTCGGTCTCGGCCCGAAGGAAGCATTGGCCGGCGCGATCGTGGACAGCACGGAGCACCCGTGACCCTTTCCGTCTTCGACGCGGCCCGGGAAGCTCCCGAGCGCGTCGCTCTCGTCGCCGGCAAGCTCACGCTCACCTTCGACGAGCTCGGTGCACGGGTTCTGCGGCGTCTCGCGGAGCTCGGCGAAGCGGGCGCGCTGGATCCTCGTGGTGAGCGCCCCGTGGCCGTCGTCGCCCGTCCGACGCTCGCGGTCGTCGAAACGCTGTTCGCGCTCGCGGCGGCGGGCACCCCCGCGCTGCTGCTCCACGCGCGGCTGACCGATGGCGAGCAGGAGGCCTTGACCCGGTTTGCGGGCGCCGTTGCGGAGCCGCCGCCTGCCCCGCCCGCGGTGACCGAGCCCGCGTCCGTGAAGCGAACGGCGCCGCCCGTGGATCTCGTCCCCTTCGACCCCGAGCGCATCGCCGCGCTCGTGCCGACCTCGGGCAGCACGGGCGTGCCGCGCATCGTCCGGCTGAGCCACCGCGCGTTCCTCGCCGCGGGGCGACTCACGGCGGAGCGCTTCGGTATCGAGAGCGATCGCTCGCTGCTCGCGCTTCCGCTCGCGCACATCGGCGGCCTCGGCATGCTGTTCCGTTGCCTGCTTCACCGGACGGCGCTCGTGCTCTTCGAGCCCCGGCGCTCGATGCTCGCGGAGCTCGACCGGCTCGCGGCGGCCGTGGTGGAGCAGCGCGTGACGATCGTATCCCTCGTCCCGACGCTGCTCGCGCGCCTGCTCGAGCCGCCGCTCGCCTGGCGTCCGCCGTCCTCACTCCGCTTGGTCCTGCTCGGCGGTGCGCCCACGCCGCGCGAGCTCGTCGAGCGCGCGCGCGCGGCCGGCGTCCCCGTCGTGCCCACCTACGGCATGACCGAGACCTGCGCGAGCGCCGTGCTTGGTCGCTACGCCGAACGCCTCACGCCGCCGCCGCGTGGCGGCGAGATCCTCGCGTCCGGCTCACCGGGGCTCGGAGTCGAGCAGCGCCTGGTCAACGGCCTGCTCGAGGTCCGCGGCGACACGCTCTTCAGCGGTTACCTCGGCGGCCCGGAGCATTCGCGCGGCGCGTGGCTCGCGACGAACGATCGCGCCTTCCTCGATGCGCACGGGGAGCTCGTCGTCACCGGGCGCGCTTCCGACATGATCATCACGGGCGGTGAAAACGTCGACCCGGCGGAGGTGGAAGCCGCGCTCACGGCGCTCCCCGAGGTCGCGCTCGCGTGCGTGTTCGGGCTGCCGGATCCGACGTTCGGAGAGGTCGTGACGGCGCTCGTCGTCTTGAACGAGGGCGCCGTCCGCGAAGCAAACGCCCGTGCGCTCACCGCAAGCCTCGAGCGGCGCCTCGCCTCCTACAAGCGCCCGCGACGCATCGAGCTCGTTCGGAGCCTGCCGCTCACCGCAGCCGGCAAGCTCGACCGGCGCGCAGCCCGGGCCACGCTGATTGACAATAATGACCTGCCAGGTCATTATTGCTAATAGTGCGATTTCAAAGAGATATATCCGAGCAAATCGCCTCGCTGGCGCGTCAGTTTCCGGCGCTCGTCCTGACGGGCGCGCGCCAGACGGGCAAGACGACGCTGCTCAGGGAGCTGTTCCCGACGCACAGCTACGTCTCGCTCGATCTCCCGAGCGCCGCCGAGCTGGCCGAACGCGCGCCCGAGCAGTTCCTCGCCGAGCACCCCGCCCCCGCGTTGATCGACGAGGTCCAGTACGCGCCCCAGCTCTTCCGACACCTCAAGCTCGCGATCGATCGCAACCGCCACGAGAACGGCGCCTTCATCCTGACAGGCTCCCAGAAGTTCGTCTTGATGAAGGAGATCTCGGACAGCCTGGCCGGCCGCACGGCGCTCGTCGAGCTCGAAACGCTCTCGCTCGCGGAGATCGAACAGCACGGTTCCTTCCCCACGGACGTGCGGGAGCTCGTCGCCGCGATCGTACGCGGTGGCTTCCCCGATCTCTGGCGCGATCGGAGCATCGACTCGAGCGCGTTCTATCGCGCCTATCTCTCGAGCTACCTCGAGCGCGACGTGCGCCAGAT
>DASUGE010000430.1:0-3771 GCA_036274215.1 Polyangiaceae bacterium
ACCGGAGGAGGCTCCCGGGCCGATCATTTCCGAACGTTTCGCGAATGGGTGAGAAGCCCGGGCGAGGCGTGCGTTCTCTCACTGTTGGCGTGACGCTTTCCGGCCAGGACTCGAATTTTCCGCCGTTTCGTTCTCATTCTCGGTCGGTTTCTCTCATTTTTGGCGCAGCGAGATGACCGCGTCAACGGAGTGACACTAAGCACTGTGCGACTGGCGACCTTCTTCGCGACACGACGGCTGGATGTTAGCCCCGTCGTCCTGCTGCTCGCTGCCTGCGCGGGCGGAGGACAACGGCAGTCACGCGGAATCGGGCGCCGGAGGCACGTCTCCAATCAGGTTCGGAACAGCGGGTGGGGGTCCACAGGAAAAGGGTTTGGTGTGGGGGCGATGGGGAGCGCTGGCAACACGGGGAGCTCGGGAACGACCGGTAGCGTGGGATCGATCCAAGTGGCTGGATCGGTGGGACGCGCCGGTGCTGCGGGATCAACCGGGGTGGCCGGCGCGGGTGGTGCCGCCGGTGCAGCAGGCATGACAGGTGGGAGCGGGACCGCCGGCGTCGGACGTTTGCTTCCGTGCGGCGCCGGCGGTCAAGCGGGTCCTCCGCCTCGATGAGGCGGCGGCACGAGGGAGACGAAAGCGTCGCCGCTTGGTGGCGGCGGCGCTTGGGCTACGGAGGGTCGTAGCGCGCGACCCGCACGCGTGGTGGACTCTCCCAGCGCGTCCAAGCGAGCACGGCCTGTCCGCTCTCGTTGATGGCCGCGGCGACTTCGGACGGGCTCGTTCCGCCCTCATCGAGAATGAACGCCGGGTCCCAACCACTGCTCGGACGATAGTAAGCCGCCCAGAAGCGGGTGCCGGCCATCGCGGTCCCGGTGGTTCCCCAGATCGCAACCGCGCGCCCGTCGGGCGCGACCGCGAGGGCTTTGCTCTGGGTTTCGCCGCTATCCGGCTGCAGCTCTCGCGGCGCCGACCAACCTGCGCTGCTCTTCACGGCACTCATGCAGCGATAGTCGTAGTCGCTGATCTCCTCGCGCCAGATGGCAATGAGGTCGCCCGCCCCCGTGTAGCCAAGCTTCGGCTCCGCGCCGTAGTTCGCGCGGTCGAGGAGGCTCACGCGCTCGGGCGTTTGCCAGCCGAGCGCGCGATCGAACGAGACGGCGCTCAGCGTGTAGTCGAGCTCGAACGCCGCCGTCCCGTCGCCCTCGGCGTTGACGGCGACGGCCGGCAGGTAGCACTCCGTCGCGCTCTCGGGGCAGAGGTCCGTCGGCGTATCGAACTCGGTTCCGTCGAAACGACTGGCACCGATGACGTCACCCGGTGCCACGTCGCGCCACACGACGAGCCCTTTGCCGGTCGCGTCGAGCGACACCGAGGGACGGGCGAGCGAATCGGCAGCGAGCGGGCCCACGTCGCCGGGCTCGCCCCAGCTCGTTCCGTCGAAGTGGCTGTAGCGCACCGCGGTGCGCGGCCAGATCCAGACGGCGACCGCCGTTCCGTTCGCGGAGACCGCGAGAGCGAGCTCATCGGCGCCGTGCGGCCCGGTGCCGAGCGACACGGGCGCGGACCAGCTGCCGCCGGGCGGGTGACGCGACGCCACGAGCTCGTCGCTGCGGCCATTGTTGGTCGGTCCCGGCCAGATGGCGAGGCTCACATCGTTCGCATCGATGCCCATTGCAGGCCGATTGACGATGGAGTCCGTCTCAAGCACCTCGGGCGTCCCGAACGTTGCTTGCGTGTCGAAGGTCGCGACGAGGAGATCTTGGGAAAGCGCGATGACCTCTGCGACACCGGTCGACTCCAGCGTGACGACGGGCCGCGTGCTGCCGCGCGCCGGGTCGGGTCTCGGAAATTCGACCGACTTCGTCCATCCTGCGGGCGGATCCGGAAGCTCGGGTCCGCCGGCTTCGCCGCCTTGCGTGCTACCGGCGCGACCGGCGCCGCCCGTCGCGCTTCCTGCCATGCCGACGGAGCCACCCGTCGTGGTCGCGCCACTCGAACCGCCGCGCGTGGTGCCCGCCGCTCCCGAGGTGTTCCCGCCCGCGCCCGCAGAGTCGCCGCGTCCGCTCGTCGTGCCACCGGCGCCGCTCGCCGAGCCGGCGCGTCCCCCAGCAGGCGTCGCGCCGTCGTCCCAACCGCCTTCGCCGAACGGCGCAGCTCCGTTACCGCTATCGCGACCGTGAGAGGAGCCGCAGGCGGCACCCAGCGTGGCGGCGATGGCTGCGAGCCAGGCCGCGCGACGACGCATGACGCTGAGAGAGCCCAATCCCACGCTCGCACTCTACTACGGGTGCCCGGCCCGCCCGCGGCCGCCTCGGGGCCAGGCGCTTTTTGTGCTTGCGCCGGCCGGGAGGCTTGCACGATGTTTCGCCGATGCTTCCGATCGATTTGACTGGAAAGCGCGCCCTCGTGGCGGGCGTCGCGGACGACGTTGGGTTTGCTTTCTCCATCGCCAAGGCGCTCTCCGAAGCGGGCGCGAGCGTGAGCCTCGGCGTGTGGCCGCCGGCGCTCGGCATCTTCGAGACGCTGCTCCGGCGCGGCAAGCTCGACGAGTCGCGCAAGAAGAGCGACGGCTCGGCGCTCGAGTTCGAGCGCATCTATCCGCTCGACGCGGCGTTCGACACGCTCGACGACGTCCCCGCCGACGTGAAGGAAGGCCGCCGCTACGCGGAGCGCGGCGACTTCACGATCCAGGGCTTGGCGGATTCGTGGCAGAAGAACCACGGTGAAGGCTCGCTCGACGTGCTCATTCACTCGATCGCGAACGGCCCCGAGGTCGCCAAGCCCCTCATCCAGACGAGTCGCAAAGGCTACCTCGCAGCGCTCGCCGTGAGCTCCTACTCGCTCACCTCGATGGTGGCGCGGCTCGGCCCGCTCATGACGCCCGGCGCCTCGGTCACCTCGCTCACCTACCTCGCGAGCGAACGCGTGATTCCCGGCTACGGCGGCGGCATGTCGTCGGCCAAGGCCGCGCTCGAGTGCGACACGCGCTTCCTCGCGCTCCAAGCCGGCCGCCTCTACGGCATCCGTGTGAACACGATCTCGGCTGGCCCCGTCGCCACGCGCGCCGCCAGCGTCACGGGCATGATCGACGAGGTCGTCGAATACTGCGAGACGAACAGCCCGCTCCCCGTGCGCCTCACGACGCGCGAAGTGGCCAACGTCGCCGCCTTCCTTTCCTGCCCGCTCGCGAGCGGCATCACCGGCACGACGCTGTTCGTCGACAAGGGTTTTCACGCCATGGGCAAGGCGCTCGCGGACGTCGATTACTGGTGGAAGAAGGACGCGCAGGGCTAACGCCCGGGCACGGGCCGCGCGGACGGCCGCGGCGGGTCACGCCGGGCGGGAGCGCTGGTCGCGCCGCTGTGCCGCTGCGCGCGGTGCTTCGTCGAGCCTGAGCAGACCGTGGCGCCGCCAGCCGGTGCCGGCGAGCCAGGTGTGCGGAGCGCCCGTCGGCTCTAACGGTTCGGTACTGTCCGACGGCGTGCACCGCCGCAGCCACGCTGCACGTTCAGCGAATGGCGGGGCCGCCCCGGACCTCGGACGCCACCCGTGCCAGCCGTCGAACGTCGCGCCGGAGGAAAACGGGTCGATTCCTGCCGCGCCTGCCGCGCGTGCTTCCGGAAGTTCGCGAGCACGTACACGAGCGCATTCCGCACCTCGCGCGGCGTCTTCAGCGCCCGACCGTGCCAGCGATCCGCCCACAGCGACCCGCGCCGCGAGAGCAGATCGTTGACTTAACGCGCGACCCGGATCGCCACGCTGCGGACGCCT
>DASUGE010000431.1:0-3616 GCA_036274215.1 Polyangiaceae bacterium
GACCCCCGGCAGGCCCACGGTGCGGCCCCAAGCGGCCAGCGCCTCGGCGTTGACGAGCTGCGCGCGGAGCCGCGTGAGGGCCCCCTCGTCCGCCTCCGGAAACGCGCGATAAAGCTCCTCGCTCGCGCACAAGCCGAGCACGGCATCCCCCAAGAACTCGAGTCGCTGGTTGTGCGAAAGGCCCGGGCGCTCGTTGGCGAGGCTCGGGTGCGTGAGCGCCTGCTCGAGGGCCGCGGACGTCGGCGGGAGCGCCGCAAGCGCTGCGATGCGCTCGAGCAGGTCGTTCTCGTCCATCCGCGGCGTCGACGGTATCATGGCCGGATGGCGACGCTCCTCGCCTGCCCCTTCTGCCGCACGATGTACCGGCGCGGCGAGGGAGCGAGCTGCGCGGTGTGCGGCGTTCCGCTCGTGCCGTTCGCGAGCTTGCCGCCTTCCGCCGATGCGCTCGCCGAGGAGCCGCCCCTCGCGCCGCTGCTGCCCGAGGACGAGCCGCTCCCGTGGAGCTACTGGGCGCGCGGGCGCGGGCTGTTGCTCGCGCTGTCGGTGCTCGGGTTCGGCTTGTTTTTCGCGCCTTGGGTGCGGATCGAGCTACCCGAGACGGCCGTGCGCAGCGGGTTCGAGCTCGCGCGCGGCCGCGCCGGCTGGCTCTGGGGAGGGGCGACGGGCTGGCTCGTGCTGATCCCGCTCGTTTGGACGCGACGGACCATTTACAAGTTGCGCGGCATCCGTCCCATCGCGGTGGCGTTCGCGGCGATGACGCTCGGTGAGGTCGCGCTCATGGTCGCGATGCCGCCGCAGGGGCGCTACGTGCCCGTCGAGATCCATTGGGCTTTCGGTCTGTATGCGTCCGCGCTCGTGAGCGCTGCGGCGACAGTGACCGCCTTGCTGCTCGGCGGCTCGCTGCCGCCCTTGCCCGCCGCTCCGGCCCCGGCTGCGGGTTCCGACGAGCATCGAATCCTTCACTGATTCGCGACGAGCGAACGGCCGTCGGCTCGCCTGACGGGCCGCCTCGTGGTACCGCTCGGATATGCAGAGGGCACGGCGCACGCCGGTCCCGGACGAGCTTTTGCCCCGCGGCCTGAGCGTCGCGGGCGAGCCCGACGACGGAACGCTCGATTGGGCGGACGTTCCGGCGGCCGTCGTCTGCGCCTTCTGCGGCAAGCCGGATTGCCAAGGCTGCATGGCGGTCGACGAGCCCACCAACGCCTCGGGCGTCGTCGCCATCGTCCCGTGGGAGCGACCGGGCCTCGGCTGGCTCAAGCGACTCTGGGCGACCGCGCGCATCGCTACGCTCTCGCACCGCGAGATGTTCGCTGCCTTGCCGGAAGGTGCCGTGCGACCGGCGTTCGTCTTCGCGTGCCTGGCAGAGCTTTCGGCGGCGCTCGGGTTGTCGGTGTGCTTCGGCGCGGCGTTCCTGCTCGCGCCTGACTTCGCGAGCACGATCTTTCATGACGCGTACCTCCGGAGTCTGGTCGCGCGCGCGGCTCTCTTCGGGATCCCGGGTCTGGCGGCGCTCATGATCGCGCTGCACGCGCTGCACGGCCTGCTCGTCGATCGCGCCGCGCGGCTCGCCGGCTCGCGCAAGCGCGGACGCGGCCTCCGCTTCGGTCTCTACGCGTGCGGTTGGGATCTCGTCACGCTGCCGCTCGGCTTGCTCGTCGTGCTCGCGACCGAGGGAGTTTCCGCCACGCGACGCGCCGCGGGGCTCGCCGTCTCCGTGCCGCTCCAAGCGACGGGCGCGTACTTGACCGGCGTCCACGCGCTCGATCCCGAGCAGGCGAAGCGCGCCACCAAGCGCGCCAATCGCGAGACTGCGCTCGTGTCGCTCACCGTGCTCATCGGCGCCGGCGTGCTCTTGGTGCTCGCCCTGCGCTAGGCGGTAGAGCAGTTGCCCCGGTCTCGGTGCGGCGAGGTGCGGCCCGCGTGCTCGGCCTCCGGCTTGCGCGCGCGGGTGCCCCCTTATGCTGGCAAAGCCAGCATGGGGGCACGACGGCGTTGGGCGGTGACGTGCGCCGTGGCGTCGCCGGCGTCGGGCGGTGACGTGCGCCGTGACGTCGCCGGCGTTGAGCGGTGAGGTGCGCCGTGGCGTCGCTAGCGTCGGGGTTGGCGAAGGCTAGTGCGCGCGCCCAGTGGGCGTTTCAGCCAGGCCCGCTGCTCGCATTCACGGCGCTTTTTCCCGGCTAAGGCCAACGTTCGCGTCCACGTGGGCGCTTGCACCACGGCCGATCCTCGCGCCGACGTGGGCGCAAGCGGCGCCGACACGGCGCGGGTCGTGCGACCGCCGGCAACGGCGTGCCGTGACCGGCGTCGCGAGTGAACGAGTGACGGCTAAGGACGTGCGGTGACTTGGAGGCACGCGAGTGAGCGAGTAACGGCTAAGGACGTGCGGTGACTTGGAGGCACGCGAGTGAGCGAGTGACGGCTAAGGAAGTGCGGTGACTTGGAGGCGACGTCGTATGGCGTGGGGGCGAGGTCGTGGCGAGCCACGCGGCGGGAACGTCGTGACGACTGCTGAGCTTGTTGGGCGGCGCGGTGCTCTGCCTCGGGGCTACGGGCTCGTGGGAGACGGAACCGCAGCGCGCTGCTAACAACCGCCCCGACGCCTGGAGCCGTTGGGGTTTCGGGTTGCTGAGGAGGCCAGGCGTTCCGTGAGCATTTTCTTCGGAATGTGCTTGACGGTCTCGTGGTGGTCGGGTGTCGAGAGGCGCTACTTGCGCTGCAAACGCCGCTCAGCCGCGTCAGGCCGAGTGGTGGGTCGCTTTGGGCGCTTGGATGACTTCGTCGTCGTCTCGACGCGCGAAACGACGTCAGTCGCGCGCAGGCGAGGCTGAAAATCTGCGTGTTGGAGTGGTATCTCAGCGAGACCACGGCGCCGCGGGGGCGCGTGGTCGGGAGGTTCGAGCATGTCGGCAGCCATCGTTTTGGAGGGTAACGACGCCTCATGGCGTCAGGCGCATGAAGCGCTCGTTCGTCTCGCAGGCGAGCGCGCAGGGCTCGATTTCGAGGAAGGGCGCGCGCTCTTACGGGCCCAGCGCTCGGGAGCGCACGTGCGACTCGGCTTCGCGTCGTTCCGGGAATACACCGAGCGACTTTTCGGCTACGGCCCGAAACTCACGCAGGACAAGCTCCGAGTCGCCGAAGCCCTCGAGGAGCTACCCGAAATCGCGGGGGAGCTCAAAACGGGCGCCATCAACTTCTCGGTCGCACGCGAGGTCACGCGCGTCGCGATTCCGGCCACCGAAAAGGAGTGGCTCGAAGCTGCCCGAGGCCGGACGGTGCGCGAAGTCGAGCAGCTCGTCAGCGGGCATCGTCCGGGAAACCTCCCTGACGACGTTCCGGACTCGCGGCTCAAGCGCCATGTGCTTCGACTCGAGCTGTCCGGCGAGGTCGTCGCGACCTTCCGCGAAGCGATGGCGAAAATCCGTCGTGACGCGGGGGAGCCGCTCGACGACAACGCAGCGTTCCTGCTGCTCTGCCGCCAGGCCCTCGACGGCGATCGGGAACCCGGGCGCTCGAGCTACCAAATCGCGCTCACGGTGTGCGAACGCTGCCGCCGGGCCACGCAGCAGGGGCGCGGTGAGCTCATCGAGGTCGGCCCCGAAATCCTCGAGATGGC
>DASUGE010000432.1:0-3739 GCA_036274215.1 Polyangiaceae bacterium
TCGGTGCCCGTCTCTTCATCGCCGCCGTCTTCCTCGCCGGAACCGCGCTCACCTACTTCCTCCAGCGCTAAGTCGCCGGTGCGCGTAGTTCCGTTGGAACTATGCGAGCAGAGCGAGCCCGCCGAAGGCGGCGGGGGAGCGGTCGCGAAAGCGAGCCGCGGGGGCAAGGCCCCCTGTGACCAACGAAGCGAGCCGCGGGGGCAAGGGTCCCTTCACACTAGTTCCGGAACGACTAACTTGCGTCGCGTGCTTCTCGCGCGCGTCGCTCTGCCGGTTCCGCTCGGGCAGGTGTTCACCTACCAGGTAAGCGAGGCGCTCGCCGCGGGCGTCAAACGAGGCGCCCGCGTCCTCTGCGAGCTCGGAAAGCGCAAGGTGCTCGGCGTCGTGCTCGAGGCAAGCGAGCGAGCGCCGGAGATCGCGGTCGAGCGTCTGAAGCCGGTGCTCGGCGTCGTCGACCCGGAGCCCGTCTTGCCGGAGGAGCTGCTCGGATTCTTGCAGGAGCTCGGGCGCTACTACGTGGCGCCGATGGGCGAGGTCATGGAGCTCGCGCTGCCCGCCGTCGAGCGCAGCGCGGCGCTCACGCTCGAGGCTGCCTCGGTGAAAGCCGTGGGCCGGCTGGTCCAGGTGGCGAGCGCGGTGCCCGATGCTCCCGTGCCGAAGCTCCGGGGGCGGGCCCCCGCGATTCTCGAGCACCTGAAGTCGCACGGGCCGACCGAGCTCACGGCGCTCGAAGCGGAGTGGCCGAGCGCGCGAGCCGCCGTCGCCCGTCTGGTCGAGGCCGGCGCGGTGACGCTCGAGAAGCGCGAAGAGACGGTGGACCCGTTCACCGTCAACGTGCCCGCCGACGAGCCGCCGAAGCTCACGCCCGCGCAGGAGAACGCCGTCGGTGCGATCACGCTCCGGCTCGAGCGCTCGGAGAAGCGCGCGTTCCTGCTCGAGGGCGTGACGGCTTCCGGCAAGACCGAGGTGTACCTGAGAGCGGCGGTGCGCTGCCTCGAGCTCGGGCGCGGCGTCATCGTGCTGGTGCCCGAGATCGCGCTCACGCCGCAGCTCGTCGCGCGGTTTCGCGCGCGGCTCGGCAGTCGTATCGCCGTCTTGCACAGCGGTCTCGGCGAGCGCGAGCGGCACGCGATGTGGCGCTCGCTTCGCTCCGGCGAGGTCCGGATTGCCGTCGGCGCGCGCTCGGCGCTGTTTGCGCCCGTCCAGAGCCTCGGCTTGGTGGTCGTCGACGAGGAGCACGACGGGTCCTTCAAGCAGGAGGAAGGCGTT
Source organism: Polyangiaceae bacterium (assembly GCA_036274215.1). Classification (GTDB taxonomy): domain Bacteria; phylum Myxococcota_A; class Polyangia; order Polyangiales; family Polyangiaceae; genus PMG-095. The sequence continues at coordinate 1,270 of DASUGE010000432.1, forward strand.
CGTTACCACGCGCGGGACATGGCGCTCCTCAGAGCGCACCGCGCCGACGCCGTGTGCGTGCTCGGCTCGGCGACGCCGTCGGTGACGAGCGCCGAGCTCGCCGAAAGCGGCCGCCTCGAGCTCGTCGAGCTACCGGCCCGCGCTCGCGCCGAGAGCGCGCTTCCCGAAGCCGAGATCGTCGATCTGCGCCGCATCGGCCCGGGGCCGGGCGGCGAGCGGCTGATCAGCGTTCCGCTCTTTCGCGCGCTCGAGGCGACGATCGCCGCGCGCGAGCAGGCGATCCTCTTTTTGAACCGGCGCGGCTTCTCGCCGAGCGTCGTGTGCGCCGCGTGCGGAAAAATCGGCGAATGCCCGAACTGCGCCGTCGCGCTCACGCTGCACCGCGCGCGGCGCGAGGCGCTCGTCTGCCACTACTGCGACCACCACGAAGCCCGCCGCACCAAGTGCCCGCACTGCGGCGAGGAAGCGCTCGTCGAGGAAGGGGCCGGCACCGAGCGCATCGAGAGCGTGCTCGCGGAGATCCTGCCGGGAGCGCGGATCGCGCGGCTCGATCGCGACGTGGCGGCGGGGCAAAAGTCGGAGCGCATTCTCGACCGCGTGCGAAAAGGCGACGTCGACGTGCTCGTCGGCACGCAAATGGTCACCAAGGGCCACGATCTCCCGAACGTCACCCTTGTGGGTGTTCTGAACGCCGACGCGGCGCTGTCGTTGCCCGACTACCGCGCAGCGGAGCGCACCTTCCAGCTGCTCGTCCAGGTGGCGGGCCGCGCCGGCCGCGGGGGAAAGCCCGGCCGCGTGCTGATTCAGACGCGCCAGCCCGAGCACCCGGCGGTCACGCTCGCCGTGACCCACGACGTGAAGGCATTCACCCGCTACGAGCTCGCGCAGCGCCGAGAGCTCGACTACCCCCCGTACACCCGCCTCGCGCTCGTGCGCTTCGAAGCGGCGGACGACGCGCTCACCCAGCGCGAGGCGCTCCGCTTCGCCAAGATCGCCAAGCACTGGGCCGAGAGCGACGTCGAGGTGCTCGGTCCCGCGCCCGCACCGCTTGCTCGCCTGCGCGGCCGGTATCGGCACCGGTTCATGCTCCGCACGAAGGATCGCACGCGCCTCCACATCGTCTTGCTCGGCTTGGCGCGCACCGCGGTCGATCGGCGGGTGCGAATGGCGATCGATGTGGATCCGGTGAGTATGCTTTAGCGGCGTTCGCAGCTGGCTGCGGATGCCAGTCACGTGGGCCGACCGGGCTGTGACGCGCGGAGAGAGCGGGGGGGTGAGAGAGCGGGGGGAAGTAGGTGGCCGGCGACGTAGTGGCGTGGGAGTGAGGTTGTGGCGCGCCACGCCGCGCGAACGCTGTCACGACTGATGAGCTGGTCGGGCGGCGCGGTGCTCGGCCTCGGGGCTATGCGCTCGTGGAAGACGGAGACGCGGCACATTGTAAAGGACCGCCCCGAAGCCTGGAGCGGTAGTGAATTGGCGCTGCTGACGAGGCTGCGCGTTCCGTGAGTATTTTCTTCGGAATGTGCTTGACGAGGTTGGCGGGGCTCGACTTCGAGCGGCGTCGCTTGCGCCCGAAGTGTCGCGTCCGCGCGTCAGGTTGAGCGGTGGCTCGCTTTTGGCGCTCGGGTGACTTTGCGCTCGTCTTGGTGCGCAGAACGACGTCAGTCGCGCGCGGGCGAGATCGAAAATCTACGTGTTAGAGAGGACTCTCAGCGAGACCACGGTGCCGCGGGGGCGCGTGGTCGGGAGGTTCGACCATGTCAGCAGCCATCGTCTTGAAGGGTGACGACGCCTCATGGCGTCAGGCACATGAAGCGCTCGTTCGTCTCGCCGCCGAGCGGGCCGGGCTCGATTTCCAGGAAGGGCGCGCGCTCTTACGGGCCAAGCGCTCGGGAGCGCACGTGCGCCTCGGTTTCGCTTCGTTCCTGGAATACGCCGAGCGTCTCTTCGGCTACGGCCCGAAACTCACGCAGGACAAGCTCCGCGTCGCCGAAGCCCTCGAGGAGCTGCCCGAGACTGCAGCGGAGCTCCGAACGGGCGCCATCAACTTCTCGGTCGCACGCGAGCTCACGCACGTCGCGATTCCGGCCACCGAAAAGGAGTGGCTCGAAGCTGCCCGAGGCCGGACCGTGCGTGAAGTCGAGCAGCTCGTCAGCGGGCATCGTCCCGGAAGCCTCCCTGACGACGTTCCGGACTCCCGGCTCAAGCGCCACGTCCTCCGGCTCGAGCTCTCGGGCGAGGTCCTCGCGACGTTCCGCGAAGCGATGGCGAAAATCCGGCGCGACGCGGGGGAGCCGCTCGACGAAGACGCAGCCTTCCTGCTGCTCTGCCGGCAGGCCCTCGACGGCGATCGGGAACCCGGGCGCTCGAGCTACCAAATCGCGCTCACGGTGTGCGAACGCTGCCGCCGGGCCACGCAGCAGGGGCGCGGTGAGCTCATCGAGGTCGGCCCCGAAATCCTCGAGATGGC
>DASUGE010000433.1:0-13373 GCA_036274215.1 Polyangiaceae bacterium
GGCCGTTTTTCGGTCGCGGGAACATTCCCCGGCCCGTGCTGTCGGCGAAGCTGATGGTTGCTGCACGAGTCGTGGGATCGCCCTTGTCGCCAGCCGAACATGAGCTCCGCGCCGAACCTCCCGATCTGCTTCACGCCACGCCGTTCGCGCGCTTCGACGCGGATGCGTTGCGGCTTTCCCTGACGCTCGCCTTCAGTGGCGGGGGCCAGGGGGGGCTCTTCGGCGAGGCGCTGGATCGGGCCGTGATGGCGCCGTCGTCATTCGAACCGAATGCGTTCGTGAACGACCTCTTTCTCCGAAACTTCGTCGGGCTCTGCTGCAAGGTGCGCGTCGGGCAGCGCGAGTATCCGATCGCTCACCAGCATCTGACGCGGCTCATCGCGTCCCCGCCGTTGGACCCGCGGACCATCGAGTTTCGGCGCGCGATCCTGGCCGAGCTCTCGAGCTCGAAGCCGCTGCGGCAGGAGCTCGAGCAGCTCTACGGGGTCCTCTACCGTTTGCGGAAGATCCTCGAGAGCGGCTCCGCCGAGTGGGACCCGAATCGGCGGCAGATGGACATCCTGGCCGCGGTGAAGGAGCTCGTCGAGCGCATGGCGGCCAAGTTCGGCGGCGCGAAGTCCGGATTGTCGCGCCTCGCCGCGTTCGGCATTGCGGTGAAGAACAGCGAAGCCTTTCGTTCGCTGTCGGATCTGATCGCCTACGACGAGAAGCTCGCGACGCTCGAGCTCAAGGTATCGGTCGGAGCGGACGGGAAAATCCGCGCCTTCAAGCTTCTGTCGGTCGCGGAGAATCAGGCAAACCCCTTCGTGGGCTCGCCGGTGCAGCGCTGGCTCGCGCGGGCGGAGCTCTTCCTCCGCGGCTTCTCGTTCAGCAGCGGCGAGGTGATGGCGCGCCTGATCCTCGCGGTGTTCGACGGCCTCGAGCCCGTGTTCCCGAGCTTCGTGGCGCTGCTCGGCGATCTCGAATTTTACCTGGGCGCGCTCGGGTTCGCGGATTACGCGGCGAGCGCGGGCCTGTCCGTGTGCTTGCCCGAGTTCGTGCCGGCCGAAGCGCCGCGCGTGCTCGACGGGCTCTTCAATCCTCTGCTGCTCGCTCACGGGATCCCGCCCGTCCCCTGCGATCTCACGACGGACCGTCACGACACGACCGTCCTCGTCACCGGACCGAACTCGGGCGGCAAGACGCGCTTGCTCCAATCCGTGGCGCTCGCGCAGCTGCTCGGCCAGACGGGATGGTTCGTTCCGGCTCGCGACGCCAAGCTCACCCTCGCATCGTCGCTCGTCGTGTCGCTCATCCAAGAGACGAAGGCGGATCAGGCCGAGGGACGCCTCGGGATGGAGCTCGTGCGCATTCGCGCGTTGTTCGAGCGCTTGCCGCCGGGCGCAATGGTGATGCTCGACGAGCTGTGCTCGGGCACGAATCCCTCCGAAGGCGAAGAGATCTTCGAGCTCGTGGTGCAGATGCTGACGCGGCTCCGGCCGCAAGCGTTCATCACCACGCATTTCCTGGCTTTTGCGAGCCGACTCGAAAACGCCCGCGCGATTCCGGAGCTCAGGTTCCTGCAGGTTTCCCTGGGGGAGAACCACGAGCCGACCTACCAATTCAAGCCCGGCGTCGCGCAGACGTCGCTCGCCGGCCACGCAGCGGCGCGCCTCGGCGTCACGGGTGAGCAGCTACTCGCGCTCGTCGAACGCAACACGCGGGCCCTCGCAGCCAAGCGCGAGGCCTGAGCGATGCCGACCTTCCTGACGACGCCAAAGATGTCACCCGAGCTCGCCGCGCGTGTGCAGGCGAGGGTCAACGGTCGTCGCGCCACGCCGGGTAGCCAGCGCCGGGCTCCGCACCTCATCGTGCTGATACGGCTTACCGTGCTGGTGCTCACCTTCGCACTGGCCGGGCTGGTGCTCTATGTCCGGAATCGTGACCAGAAAGAGCGTGAGAGCGAGCGCGCGAATCTCGCGGCCATGATCGCCGAGCGGCGCGCTGCCCTGGACCCGCAGGATTACCGCACGCTCGGGCTGATCGAGGGCTGGCTCGTGCGCGCCGCCGGGCAGTACGAGGGCGATCTGACGAACGAAACGCTGCGTGCGCCCGGGGCGCTGGCGGCGCTGTTTTCGGACCACGCCGTCTACGTTCGCGGGGAGCAGCCGGCGTTCAGGAATGCCGGGGCCGTGGCCGACGCGGCAAAAGCCTCGTCCAAGGACGCTTTCCTGCTCTGTCTGCTCGACCCACCTCGCGAGCGGGCGGAGAAGGCCATGCTTGCGAAAGCGCGGCTCGCGTACTCGACCCGGGGTGAGCTCGAGGCAGCGACCGAGCACGTTCGACCGCTGCGCGACGCGGTGCTCGGCATGCCGTTCCTGTCGGCAGAGTTCGCCGAGCGTGTTCGCGCCGCGGGCGATCTCACCGAGCTTGTCCGCCTGCGAAATGCCTTCGACAAGGCGCCGCTCGCTGCGGCCACCCGTGCCGCCAAGGCGCGGCTGCTCGTCTTCGTGGTGGACGAGCCGAGCGCCCCGGGCGGTACCGTCGAGCTCGACGGAGAGAAGGCCCATGTCGTGCGGGTCGGGCTCGTCGATCTGCAAAGCGCGAGCACGCTGCTGCGCCTCCGAAAACGCGTGGATCCGGCCTGGATCAGCGCCGCGCGCCGCGTCGATTCCGCCGGTGCGCTCGACTCGTGCTCGCTCGCTCTCGACGTTCACGAGAGCCTCGCGAAGCTCTAGCTGCTACCCTCGCGCCCGATGCGTGGCCGGAGACAGGAAGCTTCAGCGCTCGTCGCGGCGCTTGGATTGCATGCCGCCGCGCTCGGCTTGCTGCGCTCGGTCGGCGGCTCGAGCTTGGAGCCGCCTCGGCACTCGGCCTCCCACGCGGAGGACCTCCTCGAGCTCGACCTCGATGTCCGCGGCCCGGACGCATCCGGCGCCGTCGCCCAGCGCGACCACGCAGACGAGGCCCGCCCGGCGAGCAGAACCGAGATGGCGCGCCTCTCCGCGCGCGCCACGGCACACGCGATCCCACGGACGAGTGAAGCACAGCTCGAGACCTCCGAACCAGAAACGGCCGCCGAGGTGCCCGACGCGGAGACGGGCGCTCCGCCCTCGAAGCCGATCGATCTCGGACTCGGTCCGAATGGATGGCAACGTTGGATGACGGCCCCGTCGCGCGCCGAAACGCCGCAGCCGGCGGCGCCCGCGCGAAATCGGTACGAGGTCTTCCGCGCGACCCGAGCGAGCACCACGGGCGGGCTTCAGGAAGGTCTCGACGAGAAGGACCGCGCGCGCGGGCTCGCGCTGGGGCTCGGACCGGAAGGCCGGGTCTTGTCGGCACTGCAGAAGGCCGCGCACGCGCCGGAGGCGCCCGAGGCCGGCGTCGCGCGCTTCGTGGTGACCGTGCAGCGAACGGGCGCCGTGGAGGTGACGCTCGGGGCCGCAAGCGGGCAGCACGAGCAGTGGCAAAAGCTGGCGAAGCACATCGCGAACGACCTCCGGAGCTCGCCCCCGAGAATTCCGCCGCCTCACGAGGGCTTCAAATACGCGGTCGAGGTCGTCGCCGAGCAGACGCTGCCGAACGGCATGAAGGCCAAATCGCTCAAGAAGCCGCACCTCGATGCGCCGCTGAAGTTCCAAGACGAAAAAGCTTCGGTGGAGCAGCTCACGCGCGAGAACCCGGCGATCGCGAGCCCGACCCCCGACGACATCGCGCTCAAGCTCGACACGCCCGGCCTCTACGTCGCGCAAAACAACGGAGTCTGTGACTATCGCGCGGGTGTCGGCTCGATCTCGCCCGGCTACCAGTTGGGTGCCGCAGCAGGAGCCGTGATCCAGGGCGCCTGCGATCCGACGCACATCGGTGCAAAATCGCAGCGCATCGTGCGCACGCGCGTCGTTGCGCAGTCGCTGTTCTGACGGGACCCGTCGACGTCCCCGGCTGCCGAACGAACCCAACTAACACCTACCTCCGTGCACCACGGAGCGCGACCACCCGATATGTAGGCCGAGGAGCGCACATCGACTCCACTCTGAAATCTCTTGCCAGAAAGAGTGTCGCGGACCGAACATGGAAGTTCGTCGCGAGCGCGATCCGTTTCCGGTACGGGTCAGGCTTGCCGTGAAAGGGTCGGGGTTTGGGTCGAGACGCGATTTCGAGCAAGGGAACTCCTATTGCCGAAAGTTCGCGCGAGGTCTGTTCAACCGGAATCACGGCGTCGGTGTGCTCGACGCGCGTGCTCCTCGTCGGGCTCACGACGGCGGCAGGTGACGCGCTCGAAGCCGCGCTCGACCGTGTCCGGCTCGAGGTGTCCCGCGCCCCCACGGCTCCCGAGCTCTGGATCCGCCTCGCGCACCTCGGTTACGAGCCACCCACACTGGTCTTCATCGACCTCACGTTGCCGGAGACGTTAGAGGACGGCTTTTTCGGCACCCTGCGGCGCGCGCTGCCTGCAGCGAGCCTCGTCGCGGTGGCGGAACGCGTCGAAGGAGAGCGGGCGGCTCGGCTGCTCGGGCTCGGCGTGCCGTCGCTGTCGTTACCCGCGAGCACGGAGGTGCTCGTCGACCTCGCTCTGAAGCTTTCGTTTCGCGGGCCGCAGACCGTCCTCGAACCACGGACACGCGCCGATCCCAGCGGCATCGGCGAGCTCGCGAACGCGCTGGACGCCTACGCCGCCCTCCGAAGCCTGAGCGGGCAGCAGCGCGCGATCTTGAGACTTTACCTCGCCGGCAACAACGACAAGGCGATCGCCGAGCTCTGTGGTTGCGCGCTCGCCACCGTCTACGAGCACTGGCGGCGCATGGCGCGAAAGGCAGGGGCTGGCCACAAGGCCGATGTCATCGCGGATTTCCACCGCTTTCTGACGCACGGCGCCGAGGTGTCCGAATTTCACGGACAGGGGTCCGAATTCTCGTGACTCGTGGGTGCCACGGTCGAGTGAGACGCTCCGCCTCGCGAACGGAGGCACCGCATGCAATCGAAATGGTGTGTGGGACTAGGGGCATGGTTTTTATCAATCGGCATCGCCGCAGGTTGCGGACAGCAGCGGGAGACGACGAGCACGGAACGGCAGCCCTCGGGCCCGCCCTCGACCAGCCAGGTCCCGCTGAGCCCCACCTCGATTCCCAAATTCGCCCACGAGCTGCCCATCCCCCGCGTCTTCGCACCCAGCGTCGTGGGGATGGGGCCGATGCTGCACCACGAATACACGGTGTCGGTGCAGAAAACGACGGTGCAAATGCTGCCGCCGGGTTTCCCGGACTCCACGGTGCTCGCTTACGGCGGAGAGGTGAAAATCCCGAATTCCTCGGGCACCGAGCTCGTCCGCAGCGTGCCGGGCCCGGTGTTCGAGACGATCCGCGGGATCCACGCGACCCTGCACTGGCGGAACGAGGTGACGACGCCGCATTTCATGCCTGTCGATCCCACGTTGCACTGGGCGAACCCGAACGCGATGGAACCGCCGGCGGCGCCCTTCACGCCGTTCCCCCCAGGCTACGCGGCCGCGCTGTTCCCCGTCGCGCACGTCACGCACATGCACGGGCTCGTCGTGGGATCGGACTTCGACGGCGTGGCCGAGCAGTGGTTCACGGCCGGTCCGAATCCGATCGTCGGGCCGACCTTCGTCAGCCGCGACTACGACGAACCGAACGAGCAGCCGCCCACGCAGCTTTTCTACCACGACCACACGATGGGTCAGACGCGGCTCGACGTTTACTCGGGGCTCGTCGGCGCGGGCTACTTCATCCGCGACCCGAACAATCCCCTCGACCAGCCGAGCTCTCCCCTGCCGAGCGGCGCCTACGAAATACCGCTCATCATCTTCGATCGCTCATTTTTCACGGACGGCGAGCTCAACTTTCCGCGCGTGAGCACGAACCCCGCGAACGCGTACTGGCAGGCGGGTGACGGCGCGAACGTCGTGCTCGTCAACGGCAAGGTTTGGCCGAACCTGAACGTCGAGCGGCGCCAGTATCGCTTCCGGACGCTGGCGATGGGCAACGGACGCACGTTCGACGTGAAGCTCGACAACGCCGGTGTCACGGTGCCGTTTACACTCATCGGCTCGGACGGCGGCTACCTGCCGGCGCCGCAGGTGGTGAACGACGTGATGATCGCGACCACGGAACGCGCCGACATGCTCGTCGATTTTTCCGGATTCAGCGCGGGGACGCAGCTCACGATGCTGAATGCGGGCGCCGACCCGAACACCGTCGGAACGATCATGCGTTTCACCGTCGTCGCGAGCACGGCCGTCCCTCCGCCCGCCTTACCGGCGTTTCCCCCGCGCCCCGCCCTACCCACCAACGCGCCGAAGCGCATCAAGACCCTGCACAACATCACGGATGCGGCCGGCAACGCCCAGCGCGCGACGGACGGCATCGACTTCACCGCGCCCCCCTCGGAGTACCCGCTCGTCGGCTCGACGGAGGCGTGGGACCTCGTGAACATCGGCGGCGGCAGCCACCAGATCCACCTCCATCTCATCGAGTTCCAGGTCGTGGAGCGCCAAAGCATCGACACGGCCGCCTACCTCCGAAAGTGGCAGCTCCTGAACGGACAACGCCCCGTCTCGCGGCCGATCACGCTGGATCCGACGCCGTTCCTGATCGGCGCGCCGATCCCCGCGCTGCCGTACGAGTCCGGCTGGAAGGACACCGTGCGCGCGCCGGGCAATCAGGTGACGCGCATCGTCGCGCGCTGGGCGCCGCAGGAGGCGGCGAGCGGGAGCGTGACCCCCGGACAGAACCTGTTCCCGATCGATCCCACGATCGGGCCCGGCTACGTCTGGCACTGTCACGTGCTCGGGCACGAAGACAACGACATGATGCGGCCGCTCAAGCTCGTGAGCTCGTGGACGGTTCCCAAACTGTACGCCGTCGGCGATGTGTTCGAGTACCAGGGCGTTGATTACCGAGCTCGGGTCCAGCACAACTCCATCGCCATGCGGACCCCGCCCACTCGCTTCGATCTCTACGAGCGCGTGAACAACAACGACGGCACGTGGCAACCGCAAATCATCTACGCCGTGGGCGACCGCGTGCTCTACATGGGACAGCTCTACATGGCGGACGCGGTGCACCAGTCTCAAACCGGTGCTCCGCCGCCGTCCGCTCCCACGCTCTGGCACGCGTTCCCGATGACGGCATGCGGGCAGCTCGCCGAGCTTTGCCACGACGGCGCGACGCCCGGCGCCGTCGCTTGCCATGCGACCGGCCACGCCGGGGACGAACCGACGTGTCTCGCGCAGCTTTCGACCTGCCTCGCGGCGTGCGACGGCGGGATGCACGGGCATGCCGGCTCGCCGTGCTCCGGGCTGTGCTCGAATCCGGTTTCTTTCACGGTCCCGGACGGGACGACGTTCGATTCGGGAGCGCTCGGCACGGGCGAGGTCTGCTACGAGACCACGTCGGAGCTCGTCACGGGCGACTGCCTCCCCGGGTCGCGCCCGCTCTCGGTGAACGGACACGCCATGGTGTGCAACGGGCTTGCCTGGACCGTCGCGCTCCCGACGCAGCGCCATCATGGCTACTGCATTCAGGTGCCACCCGGGTCACCGAGCGTCAGCTTTCACATGCATTGAGGCTCCGCCGACCGGGCATGGACGCGAGACACGATGCGAACCCGATTGTTTCACACGTTGATCGTCTGCGGGGCCGCGCTCACGGCGCTGCCCCTCGGTTGTGCGTCGGATTCGAACGACGACACGGGCGGCCATGGCGGCACGGCGGCGAGCCCCGCCGACGCCGCCGGTGCCGCCGGCAGCTCGACGACGAGCCCCGGTGAACGCTGCCTTCTGCCCGACGGCAGCTGCAACGAGCATTGTGCTCCGCTCGCCGCGGAGGGCGGCTGTCTCGATCCGTGCTTCGTGCACACCGACACCTGCTCGACCGACTGCCTCTTGCCGGACGGCGAGTGCGGCTGGCCACCCACCAAATGACGGACCCCGCGCCGAAGCTCGAGCGAGGACGCTGGTGCGGCCGCCTGACGCGCCGCCCGCTCCCGGAGCACGACCCTGAAATCGAGCAACTGTCCGCTAGTCGGCGGGCCGCGCTCGCCGAGCTCTGGTTGGCGCGGGCCGCGAGCGAACGGCGCGTCGCGGACGCGTTCGCCGTCGTGACCTCGGATCTCGCGTCGCTCGAGGCGCCACCCGAGCTGATTGCGCTGGCACGGCGCGCCGTCGACGACGAGCACCGCCATGCCGAGCTCGCTCGCCTGGTAGCGTCGCGTTACGCGGGGCACGAGCTCGAGCCGCCCCCGCTGCTACCCCTCGTCGTACCGGAGCACGCGGGAGCATCGCCGCGCCTCGCCTGGACGCTCCATGTCGTCGGGCATGCCGCCATGAACGAGACCTTCGCGAGCGCGTACCTCGAGGCGAGCCTCGCTCTCACTCGCGCGCCGCTCGCCCGGGCGGCCGTCCAGGCGCTGCTTTCAGACGAAATCGATCACGCGCGCATCGGCTGGGCGCACCTCGCATCGCTTCGCGACACCGAACGGCGCGAAATCACGCCCTGGTTACCGTCGCTCTTGGCATCGAATCTAGCCATGTGGCGAGCCATGCCGCGTCCGACCCTCGCCGGTGACGACTCTTCGCGCCACGGAGTGCTCTCGGCCGCCGGCGTGGAGCGCGCGCTCGATACGGCCGTGCGAGACCTGGTCTTGCCGGGGTTGGCGCGGTTCGGGCTCCAACCCCGGCCGTGACCACTCGCGCTCTCGAGCGAGCTACGCGCGCCGGCGCCGGATCATCGCCACACCGACGAGCCCCGAAAGCGCCAAGAGCCAGCTACCGTTCGATTCCGACGGTCCGCCGATCGAGCAGCCGACCTTCTCCGTCTGACCGTCGCAGTCCGTGTCGATGCCCGTGTCGACCTTGGTGCTCACGTCGAGGTGGATCTTGAGCTGAGACGAAAGATCCGCGGCGCAGTCGGCAAGATTCTCGGCGTTGATGAATTGGCCGTCGCAGAAGATGGCGCCGCCCTTGTCCTTGCAGTCGGTGCGGCACTTCTCGTGAACGGTCGTCTGGCAGCTTTGCCATTGGACGGTCTGGCAGTCGACCTGGCAGCTCGTCTCGGAGGTGGACGTGCAGGTGCCGTCGCAAGCGGTGACGCACTTGGGCTCGCAGGCGACGGTTTGATCGTCGTCGTGACAGCGGTTCTCGCACTGACGCTTGCAGGTCTGCGGGCAGGCGTGGCTACAACAGGCCGGATTCGCAGCGTCGGCGCACTTCTCGTCGCAATCCGCCAGGCAGGAGTCGACGCACATCTGTTCCGAGCTCTCGTTGCTCGTCACGGTGCATTGGTCGACGCACACGGGCGAGCAGTCTTGCGTGCATTCGGCGCTGGCCGTCGCCGTGCAGCCGGACTCGCACGATTCGTAGAGGCTTGCCGCACAGGACTCCTCGACGGAGACCACCTCGCAATGCTCCTCACAATCTTGCTCCCGCCGGAACTCGCACTTGGCATCACCCGTCAGGAACACCCCGCCGCAGCTTTCCAGCGCGGCGTGGGCGACGGAAGGGACCGCGAGCGTCGCCAGAAATGAGAGAGCAACGAAGTTCTTGTCGAAGTGGCGCATGAGTAGTTCCTTCGGCGAATTCGATGGACCCTGAATTCCAGGGCGACATGAGCTCGCGAGTCAGCGCCACAGCCAAAGCAACATGTGGGCCACGGTGCCGCACCCCGCGCCGACAAGACACCTCGGCGTGACCCGAATTCCCCGCAAGAGCCGGCACTGCAGCGAAAATTCAGTGCGCGAAGCGACTGGTGCCGCGTCGCGCCATGCGAGCCCAACGCGGCGTGGCGAACTCGCGCGGCGTGGCGCTGCGCCTCGAACTGGCGGCAGCGCCATGAGCGTGCGAAATGGGGGCTCTTGCCCCGTCTTGAGCCGTTGCCGAGACTGCCGCACACCAAGGCGGCCATGCGGAACCTTTGCTTCCTGGCTCTGGTGCTGATCGTCGGGTGCGGGGGCGTCGAGCTCCCTCGTTCGGAGCAACGAGTGAGCGGCGGCGCTGCCGGCGGCGGAAGCGGAGGGAGCGGAAATATCGGGGCTGGGACCGGCGGCGCTGCGGCGGGCATCGCGCTCGGCGGGGCGGGAACCGGAGGCAGCAACATCATCCCTCCGATGGTTCCGTCGACGCCCCCCACGCCCGCGGACACGGCAGGCGCCGGGGGCGCAGGGTACGAGCACACGGTTCAGACGACGGGAGCCTGCATTCTGGAACGCATCGCCAGCCGAGAGGCTAACGGGGGCGCCGGTGGCGAAGGCGGAGACGCCGCTCAGAGCGGCGCAGCACCCGGCGCGGAAGCAGCGGGGGGAGCCGAAGCGGCGGGCGGTGCGGGCAGCGACGGGATCGTCCTCGGTCAGGGCGATCTCACGCTGCTCGTCGTGTTCGACAAATCCGGAAGCATGGACGGCCTCTGGGACGAGCGCTCGAAGTGGCAGGTGGCGAACGAATCCCTGATGAAGGGCATCGACGAGGTGGTCGACAACCTGACGCTCGGAACCATCTTTTTTCCGCAGCCTGCCGGCGGATGCGACGTCGTCCCGCTGAGCGACCCGCAACAGATCGGTTTTCGAACCGGGCGCGATTTCCGGAGCTACTGGCAGGAGACGCAATCCGAGCGCAAGCCGGACGGCTCGACGCCGCTCGAGCGCGCGCTCCGCCAAGCGGATCTCGCGATCGAGGAGGGATGCCACCTCGGGCTCCTGGAGGATCGGTTCCGCGTCGTACTGGTGACCGACGGCGAACCGACGTGCGGCGACGACCCGACCGCGATCGTCGAGCTCGTCGCCGACTGGAACCGTGCCGGCGTCGAGACCTGGGTCATGGGCCTGCCCGGCTCCGATCCCGCGAAGGCGCTGCTCGATGCCATCGCGCTGGCCGGCTCGACCGGCGAGTCCCAGTCGCTCGGTACCCCTGCCGAGCTCGACGACGGGCTTGCCAAGGCCGCGCGGTAGCTCCGCAAATTGCAGGGAGGCCGGATTCGTAGCAGGCTTCGGGCTGCATGCCGTCCAAGAAGCCCCGGGTCGTCATCTTCATCGTAGCCTACTACGCCGAGAGCACGCTCAAGGCGGTGCTGGAGCGGATCCCGAGCTCGCTCTTCGACCAGTACGACTGCTCCATCTTGGTGGTGGACGACGCCTCCGAGGATCGCACCTTGGAGGTCGGGCGCGAGTACCAGCGCGAGCACCCGACCATCCCGCTCACGGTGCTGCGCAACGAGTACAACCAGGGCTACGGCGGCAACCAGAAGGTCGGCTACACGCACGCGATCGCCGAAGGCGCGGACGCTGTCGCGCTCCTGCACGGCGACGGCCAATACGCGCCGGAAGAGCTGCCGAAGCTGCTTGCGCCCGTGTGCCGCGGCGAAGCCGACGCCGTGTTCGGCAGCCGCATGATGGAGCGCTTCGGCGCGCTCCGCGGCGGGATGCCGCTCTACAAGTACGTGGGGAACAAGATCCTCACGACGGTGCAGAATCGGTTGCTCGATTCGCGCCTCTCCGAGTTTCACAGCGGGTATCGCGTGTACTCCGTGCCGTTCTTGAAGCGCCTGCAGTTCAAGCTCAACTCGAACGATTTCCACTTCGACAGCGAGATCATCATTCAGTTCTTGAACGCGGGCGGGCGCATCCTCGAGCTCCCGATCCCGACGTACTACGGCGACGAGATCTGCCGCGTGAACGGCATGAAGTACGCGAAGGACGTCGTGAAGGTCACGCTGCAGAACGTGGCGCACCGCGCGGGGCTCTTGCACCAGCGCCGCTTCGATCCGATCGGCGGAAAAAACACCCATTACGACCTGAAGCTCGGCTACGCGAGCAGTCACAGCTACGCGCTCGAGCGCATCCCGAACGGGTCGCGCGTGCTCGACATCGGTGCCGGTCCGGGCGGCATGGCGAGCGAGCTCGCGAAGAAGCACTGCGAGGTCACCGTCGTCGACCAGCATGCGCCCGAGGCGCCGACCCCCGGCGTGAACGTGCTCGAGCAAGACCTCGACCAAGGGCTGAGCTTCGATCCCGGCCGCTACGACGTGCTCCTCCTGCTCGACGTGATCGAGCACCTGAAGCGGCCGGAGGTGTTCCTCGAGCAGCTCCGCGACAACTTCGATCATTCCTCGAAGAAGATGATCCTGACGACGCCGAACGTCGCGTTCATCGCGCAGCGGTTGATGCTCCTCTTCGGGCAGTTCAACTACGGCAAGGCCGGTATTCTCGACGCCACCCACACGCGGCTCTTCACGTTCCGCTCCATCACTCGCCTTTTGCTCGATTCGGGCTTCCGGGTCACGGAGATCAAGGGCGTGCCCGCGCCCTTCCCGAAGGTTCTCGGCGAGGGCTTGCTCGGCAAGACCGCGGTCGGGCTGAACGAGCTCGCGATCCGACTCAGCAAGACGCTCTTCTCGTATCAGATCATGATCGAGGCCGAAGGCACGCCATCGCCGGAGTTCTTGGTGGAGGACGCGCGGCAGCGGAGCGGGCTCGGGCGCTTGCACCTGACGTTCGACTCGCGTCGCCCGCCGAACGCGACGGCCTGACGGCGCCGCTCACTTCGGCTCGGGGTCCGCGCGGACATAGAGCTGCGTCTGACCGCGGGCCGACGCGTACGCGAAACGCGGACCGGGGTTCAAGCCCTGGAAGCAAGGGGTGTCGATCGCGACGAAGTCCCCGTGCTCGAGCGGCACGTCGGCTGGGTCGAGTGGCTCGACGGGCTTCGGCGCTCGGCGGCCTGGAACGCGTGCGAGCTCCGAGAGGTCGTACCACCCCGTTTTATAGGGGCTTCCGCAGCCGAAATAGGCGACGCGGAATTGGGTGCCCGTCGCTCGCGGGCGCGTGGCCGGCACGTGAGCGACCCAGTAGCCGCCCACGATGCGGCGATTCGTCGTCGCGCGGTAAGCGTAGTTGTAGAAGGCGAGGTCTTCACCGACGGCGTCGCGACCCAGCGTCCACGGCGGCCAGATGAGGTCGGTCGCGCCGAGGGAGCGCAGCTTGTCGTTGATCTTCGCGGGGCTCGCGAGGCGCGCGTAGTTGAACTCGAGCTGATGGAGATCCGTCACCCAGTTGCGATCGATGCCCAGGATCATGAGCGTGTCGTGCGCGAGCACGGTGGCGTTCCTCGGGAGCGCACGGCCGATGGTGGTGAGGGGCTCGTAGACGGCCAAGCGATTGGGCTGCCGCTCGAACGCGGATGCCAGGAACTTCGCGACGTGGCGAATGGGCGAATCGTTCAAGAGGTTGTGCGTGCGAATGAACGGCGTATCGCCCGCCCAGATGGCCTGGAGCGCCACGAGCCCGCCGAGCGCGACACGTGGCCAAAACCCGGAGCGCACGATCAGCATGCCCGTCGTCGCCGTGGCCGCGGCCATCAGCGGCACGGCGGCGACCAGGTAGCGATC